>JANQIW010000165.1 GCA_028281945.1 Prochloraceae cyanobacterium PL24a_bin.78 | reverse complement strand
ATCATCTAATCAATTTTTCAAGGCAAACCAGCTTCAAAAAATATTTGTTCAACAGTAAATTTTAATTCAGGCAAAATCTCATCTTCTAAGCTTTCCTTTTCTTTGGGAGCTACTTTAGATTTATGGCGAACCCGGAACCTTGCTCTCAGCAATACAGTGGTTTTAGCTTCATGGGGGGGGTAAAGTATCCTGAGCAAACCCTCACTCACCAAGGATTGTAGCCTAAAGATTGACCATTTTTCCGCCAAGGGGTTAAAATCTTCGTTGACTAGGACGGTAATCCCTTTGTTTTTGGCAAGGATTAAGTCGAGAGGATTCTCTGGTTGGTACGGATATTCGGCATAGAGAATGCCTTGTTCTTCGGTGGTTTGGATTAGGTGTTGTATCATAATTGAAAGTGAAACGATAATGTTAGAAAGGTTAAATAACTCTTTTTTCACTTTCAAAATTTGGCGTAAACCAAAAAGAAGACCGAGAGTTAATCTCTATATTATTATAAGATAAAGTTATAATTGATTGACCTTTATCGATCCCAAAACCATCAGAAACAGATAAAAAAAGCCATTGAAAACTTAATTAAAAAATATTTTGATGCTAAGGAGGTTGGGGTAGAGGAGTGGGAAGCACAGATTGATGATATTATTGCTCATTTATATGGGTTAAGTAAGGAAGAGATGAAGATTATTCGGGGGAGTAAAGAATCATGTTAGAAACAGTATTACCAATTATTATCAAAGGAATGGTTGGGATTTACTCAATCTTGTTAATTCCCTTATTAACCAAATACTTAACTGAACAAATTACCCAGTATCAGCGACAAAAACAGAAAGATAAAGAAGCAAAAGAACAAATTAATTTGAAATATTTAAGTCCCTTAAGACTGAATTTAGTTGAATCTTTTTTTAGATTGAAAGAAATTGATGATTTTTCTGAAACATCAACAGAAAAAAGCCCACTTTGTTGTATAGAAAACCCAGAAGAAATTTCTCAAAAAAACTTATCTTGGATGATTAAAGAAGGTTGTTATTTGATGTCATCTTGTTATCTAATCGCCTCCTTATTTTTTTCTATTAAACAAGTAAGAGATGCTATTCCCTATTTAAAAATAGGCACAAATCAAGACACACAATTATTGTACTTAATGGAAAAAATAAACATTGCTTTTGCAGGACTAGAAGGAGGTGTATTTTATGTTATACAGTTCAGTATTGCTAATGATCTGTATTTAAGAGAACAAGAACGATTAATGACTTATCGAGAATTTTGTCAAATGATACAAAAAGAAGAAGATAGAGAATGGTGGGATGGACTAATTCGATTTTTTATTCGAGCAGGAAAAGGAGAAAATGTTAAAAGATTAAAATTAGTCAAGAATTCAATTAAGACCCTTACCAAGTTCCTAGATCAACAGATTGGAGAAGGTGATGCAATTAGAGCTAGATTTGAGGCTGAAGAAATAAAAGTTATCAGGAGTAGTGAATGATAAATCCGCACTCAAATTGTTATTGATACTAATGTTATTTTATATTGGAATAAATTCAAACAAGTGTTAGATAAAGTGGCAGAGCGAGAACCAGAAGATTATGATAAAAATTAACATTTAAAGATTTTTTCATCCCCTTATGAGGAATTTTGATAAGGAAAACGATCGTGCCGGGTATGTAAGCGAGATGGAGATTCTTTAGGTTGGATAGTAAAGTCGAAAAAAAATCTATTGTGTGGTGTGACTCATCAAAGTATGTCAAAATTGATTTTTACCCTTGCAACCTTCATCACTATTAAAATACTTAGAATCCTTTGTGGGTAAGGATTTGACCCTTGCAACCTCAAGAACTTGAGAATGGCTAGAATCCTTTGTGGGCAAGGATTTGACCCTTACAACTTCAAGAACTTGAGAATGGCTAGAATTGTGTACAAAAACATAAATTAAATGTTGTCAAAACCTTCATAATATTGCGAAAAAGTTGAAGTGTTTAAAGCCTCATAGTATAAGGATTTGAGGCAAATTTTAATCTTTATTTTTCCCAAGGAATATTTTCTTGGAATTAACTTGCTTGTTTGAGATTTTCTATATTTTTAACAAATTAAGTGTCATTTTAATGGTCAAATTATAGTGAAGTCAATCAATAATATGATTTTACAGGGAATGATGACAACAAGAACATTACCAATGACAGATAATATGTTAATCTACAAAAAGAAAATAATTGGTGTTTTCTTTAAAGTTTTGGGAAACCCATGAAATAAGTTCTTCTCAATACTAGTATTGATTATGAATTTTATCCAATTAAATTTGCTTTTTGAATAACTTTTACCCTTCAGCCGAGGTTATCCTACCTGTTTTTAGTTAATTTTTATGAGAAAATGCTTGAGATAATTTTTTTCAGATTTTGACATTAAAATTAAGAGCAGGATTATTTTCCCAACGATCGCCGACATGTGTATAGAGACTAGTAGTACGGATATCAGCATGACCTAATAAATCTTGTACTTGTCGTAAATCGGCACCATGACGTAAAGCTAAGGTACCAGCAGTATGCCTGAGACTATGAGCAGAGATAATACGACCATCTGAATGCTTGAGATTTGTAGCAATGAGATATTTATCTACGATTTTTTGAATACTACGACGAGTTAATCTTTTGCCAAAATTATTTTTAGCTAAAGACATGAACAAAGGAGTATCTGGATTCAAAGTTTCCCCTTCTGCGGCTCTTGCCCCTATATATCTATAAAGTAATGTTGCCAATTCAGGAGTTAAAGGAACAGTTCTAATATTTCTTTTTCCAGTAACAGTTAAACCAACATCTTTGCCTCTTCTGACAATATCCTTAATGCTCAATCCATACATTTCAATGCAACGACAACCTTCTAAAACCATAACTCCCACCAACAAACGATCGCGCAAAGATTTGACATCATTACGATCTTCAATGGCATTTAAAAGTTGTTCCACTTCTTCCTCTTCTAGATAATTAATAGAGTCTGATGGGGCGCGAGATTCTTTTGGAGGCTTTATTCCCACTGCTGGATTAACAGCTACGATGTGATTTTCAACAGCGGCTGCATATAATCGTCTAATGACAGCTAACTTGAGAGCGATGGTACTAGGCTTGTATTGCAAAACTTCAATTAAATAACGGCGATAGATTTTAAGATCCTTTCTGGTAGCATCTTCTGGGAAAATGCCCTGCTGATTACACCACAAAAAATAGTGTTTGACATGATGAAGATAAGTTTTGATTGTATCAGAGGAAGCATTTCCAGCCCCCACATCAAGATCGAGAAATTCAGCAAAACTCTCTTTTAAAGAAGTAATACAAGTTAAATTAGTGTGATTATGCGTCAACATAGGATCGTATAAGAAAAGATTAATAAGTTCAAATCAAGTTATAGCATAGTTTTCGCCAGATCGTAAAACTTCAATTATACGATCCTTGAGAGGATTATACGAATCAGTTTGAAATCGGTAGATACAGTAAACAAATTTGAGAAAACTTTTTCAAGTTAAGATTAAATGGAGTGAAAGTTTTCACTTTTCTTTTTTTGATGGCATCTAGAAGGAAGCCTAAAAAAAGATTCATTTCCTTTGCAATATCCTCTATTCCTCACAAAATTTGTCGCTCGATTTTTTTTCTACCATAATTTGCTTGGTTGATTTTGGGATTTTTTTTAGTTGTTTTAGGTACTTTGACCTGATAAGTTCTCTTTTTTCTTTCCATGATATATTGATTTTTTGAGGTTGACAAAAAAGTGTAGAGGGGAGGAAACGAAAAAAGCGGCAGTGCAGAATTTGGTTTTTTAAAACTACAGAAAATTTTGATTCTTATTGCGAATTCTAGTATAAAACTCACTCATAACCTCTAAAAACGATCGCTCCTCATGCCAAAAAGGAGGATAATCACCAGCCTTTTTAACAGTAATAGCTGGAATAACAGTAGGTTTTGATTCAGCCCTTGAATCAGGTATTCTTTTATTACCTTGCCAAAACTCTTTTGGGTTAATAGAATCAGTGGCAGGTAATAAAGTAGGTGAAGTATAATAAGATTCAACAGGATTTGGGGTAACTTCTTGATCCATCAAACCAGCAGAGAGAATTTTTCCTAAAGGGGATAAAATTAATTCTTGATGCAATTCATCCCGAGAAATACCTCGTAATTCAAACAATAAAAAAGGATCATGATCTATCATCGAAGCAATATGATAATAAACCCCTGCTATATGCTTACAAGGATTTGTCCAATCAGGGCAAGAACAATTTGTTTTAAAATCACTACTCTTCCTAGGTAATAAATGTAAATCTAACTCCTTAAAAGCATCTTCAATATTATCAGGCATCTCATTCATCAACAGTTTCGACACAAAACTAGCAGAAGAAGATAACCTAGCAATAATTTGTTTCCATGATTTCTTAGAAATAGGAGTCAAAGCAATTTCAGTTGTATATAAAGGCTCTTTGTAAACACCAAAATAAGGATTGATCGAACCCCTAACCTTCGCTTTGATTTCACCTTGAATAATCTTATATTCCTTAATTTTCCCATTACGGGCATAACCACGCCCTCGACTTAATCTAGCCGTATCACTAAAAGACTCTAATGCCTCAATAAAACGCTTTCCCCACCAAGTTTTACCAAAAAAATTACTCATTTTTTCCTATAATTATTCTAAACAATAGCCTTACGATTAAGAGTAATTAACTCCAAAAAACGCTCATTATTTAATTGAGTTAACCAAGATTCATCCGAACCCACAACAGAATTAGCAATAGTTTTCTTATCCTCAATCATCTGCTCAATTTTTTCCTCCAAAGTACCCAAAGTTACAAATTTATGAACAAAAACATTTTTCTTTTGTCCTATCCGAAAAGCCCTATCAGTAGCCTGATTTTCCACCGCAGGATTCCACCAACGGTCGAAATGAAAGACATGATTAGCTTTAGTCAAAGTAATCCCCACACCCCCTGCCTTTAAGGATAAAATAAACACAGAAGGCTCAGTATTGTCATCTTGAAACTCCTCTATCATTTGTTCTCTTTTAGTTCTTGAAGTACCCCCATGTAAATAATAAGTATTATAATAAAAACTCTGCTTAAGATAAACTTGTAAAGATTCACATATTTCAGTAAACTGACTAAATATTAATAAACTTTCACCCTCCGCCATAACTTCCTCAATCATTTCCCCCAATCTCTCCAACTTATGAGACCTTTTAGGGGTGAATTCACTATTATCTTGTAAAAACTGACGGGGATGATTACAAATTTGTTTAAGGCGCATGAGAGTAGAAAGAATTAAACCACTTCGTTTTATCCCTTCAGCATTATCCAATGCCACCTTCACTTCTTTAACCACCAACTCATACAAAGAAGCTTGTTCTTTAGTGAGATTACAATATTGTTTATGCTCAATTTTAGATGGTAAATCCTTAATAATATCCTTATCAGTTTTCAGTCGCCGTAAAATAAAAGGCTCTACTAACTTTTTAAGTATAGAAGACTTAGTTTTATCATTATTTTTCTGAATAGGAATTTCAAAAGACTTCTTAAATTGAGCCTGTTTGCCTAAATAACCACCATTAAGAAAATTAAAAATTGACCATAAATCTAAAAGACGATTTTCAACAGGAGTGCCAGTTAAAGCCAACTTATAATTTGATTTAAGCTTTAAAATAGCAACAGTTTGGGCAGCTTTAGGATTTTTAATATTTTGAGCTTCATCTAATACTATTCTTTGCCAAATTACCTTATTTAATAGTTTTAAATCTTTCCTAGCTAAATTAAAAGAAGTAATAACTAAATCATAATTAACAACTTCCCCTTCAAAAGTTTTTTCATCTTTAATACGATTATTACCATGATGAATCATAACTTTAAGATTAGGACCAAATTTTTCTACCTCTTTATACCAATTCCCTAAAACAGAAGTAGGTGCTATTAATAAAGTAGGTAATACTGTTTGATTTTGATTTTTTTCTATTATTAAATGAGCGATAACTTGAATAGTTTTTCCCAAACCCATATCATCAGCTAAACAACCATTTAAACCTAACTTTTCCAAATATTGTAACCAAGAAACCCCTCTTTTTTGATATTCTCTTAATTTCCCTTGAAAATTAGGAGGATTATCTATTAACTCTAATTGTTGAGAATCTATCAATTTTGCCATTATTTTCTGTAAGGCAGAATCGTGAGATACTTCAAACATATCTAATTCATCAGCCCCAGTTTTAAGAGACTCTAATAGAGTCATTTCTTGAGATTCTCCAGCATTTTTTTGCCAAAATTCCAGCATTTTTTGCATCTGATGATAGTCTAATTCTATCCATTGTCCTCTAAATTTTACTAGGGGAGTTTTTGCCTTTAATAGTTGTTGCCATTCTTGAATTGTTACAGTTTGATTTCCAATTGCGAGGGTATATTGGTATTCAATAATTGTTTCTAAACTAAAATATTTTTTATCATGGGAAGAAGAATTTGATGATTTTTTAAGCTTCCCTTGAAGACGAATTTTTGCTTTTTGACGGCCTTGAGGAGTCCACCAAGCTGGTACAATTACTAAGTAATCTGCATCTTGTAAAATCCAAGCATATTCTTTGAGAAATTCAAAAGCGGACGTTAAATTTAAATCAACACCAATAGGTTTATCTGTTTCTAAACCAAGCCATAATTTAGGATAAATTGAAGCTGCATAACCGAAGTTTAAAAGCAAATTTTTTTCAAATTCTAATCCAAATTGTTGTTGAATTAATTCTTTAGTTTGTCTATTTAAATCCCAATAATTATCTAGTGTTAATTTTAAAGAAGGATCTTCTTTCGATACAACTAAAAATTCTAAATACCAACTATCAGGATCTTTTTCTGAGGCTTCTAATAGTCTAAAACTTAAGGTAAAGTTAGTTTTATTAGTACTACCAATAATTTTATCAAGCCATGAGTGCCACTGTTGATAAGTTTTTAAATCGGAGTTATTAATCCATGGTTTGTGAGGAGAAAAAAGAGAATCACGGATAATTTTACAATTTTCAATTTTCTTGGTAAAAACTTGTGGTAAATCAGTATTGGTAATAATTTGATTGAGTAAGTATTCAGAAAAATGATGTAATAAAGTTTCTCTATTATAGAGGGTTAAATTTTCATTTATTTCATCAAAACCCGCTGCACAAACAAGGGGCATATATTCAAGAGATTGTTGAATTGTTGTTTGATAAAAAGAAGAAATAATTGACCAAAATGGATAGATTTCAAAAGATTTTTCTTCCTTAGATTTCACCTTTTTTTTGTTAGTTAATTTATTAGTTAATTGACGATATTTTAAAGCAGGAATGTATCTATCTTTAAGAATAATTTGCTTAAAATTTTGAGTATAATAATGCCAAAAAAGTAAGTCGATTCCTAATTTCCATTCTTGCCCTCCTAGTTTTGCCAAAAAATAAAAATCATTCAGGTTTTTAATAATAGAAGGGAGAGGAAAACAGTCAATAGCCCAATATTGAAGCTCACTTGTAGATATATCTGAGGGTTCTAAATAACGACTTAAGGTTAATGAAGGAAGAGGTTGATTATCTTTACTGGGAAGGAGGAAATATTGAGTGCCAATTTGGTTAATGATGGAAGAATTTGCTGTTTCTGTTATGCCTAAATGAAGATTTAAATAATTGGCAATGCCTTTTATCGTCAATTGTCGCGGATGACGATTAGGTTTTTTTGGATTTTTCCTAGAAATTTCGGATGTTTCGATCCAAATATAAAATTTACCTGGCTGAATAAAATTTTCTGTTGATGATGGAATCCATGTACCGTGAATAATTTTCATCTGATTTTTAAATCATGTTTGTTAATCTCTTTACTCTTAATTTTTGTTCATTCTAATTCTTTATTAATCAAACATTAAGGGAACAATTTTTATTAGCAAATATATTTTTTACTTTCTTGGGAACAAGAAAATCAAATATTTTTAATAATGGGTTATTATATCTCTTCTTACTATATTTGTCAAGAGTAGATTTATTGAAAACACGAAAATAGTAAGAGATCCCTAACCTGTAGTATTTAAGAAATGCTGACGCATTCTTGAGCTTGATGAAATGGG
>JANQIW010000105.1 GCA_028281945.1 Prochloraceae cyanobacterium PL24a_bin.78 | reverse complement strand
AAATAACTGTATTATTAATACAATATAATCTTTCCTTTTAGTTAATCCAAATATTTATTATTAAATATTTACCATTTATAAATTAGCTCAATTCTAATTAATTAGAACATTCATTAAAATTATCTAAAAATTATTGAATATCTTTAACTAAATAATCCACAGTTCCATTTTTTTAAAACTCTTTAAAATCTTATACCAATTTGTCTTTAATGATGATAGAGTTAAAGCTATATAAAACCTGCTGATTCTCAACCCAAAACCTATCTCCCTTGTCCCCCTTGTCCCCCTTGTATCCCCCTAGCCATTGTATGTCATACTTTTGGAAAAATGATATTAATCTCTCCAAACCTATAGCTTTGAAAACGCTTTTGTCTTTGGTTTAAAATAAAAAATATACTACTTAGATAATTACTACCTAAATAATTATGGAAGCGAATAATTTTTCCCATTTCCAATCCTTTTTGAGTAATCTTAAAGAATTAACTACTAACCTTGGTTTAAACTTACCCCAAAGTCTTGATTTAAATCCCTTGTATAAGTTACCATCTGGTACTTTTGGTCGAGAATTAGCTGATTTTTTCCTTTCCCATGAAATTCAACCTTTTGTCATCGGATTTCGACGGGGAATATTACACGATTCTCTTCATGTTTTAACAGGGTATGAAACTGATCTTCTCTCTGAGGCTGAAGTTCAAGCTTTTCTCTTTGGTACTTGTCATCATCCTTTTCATCTGTTTCTTGGTCTGGGTATAGTTAGAAGAATTTCTCGTCGTCAGCTTTATCCCACTGAACCTATTTATTATCGTCTAGAGCAAGCTTATCGAAAAGGTGAAAATTCTAGCTTTAATATAGATACATGGCATCCGGAAAATCAATGGCATTTACCTTTAGAGTCTGTGCGTTGTCTATATAATCTTAATTAAAAAGTTGAAATAACTAATATTTATAAGTAATAAGTTTAGAACAAAAATATTCTTGACTTATTACCTATTTTAATATAACTATATCCTTTCAAAAACATAAAAAATATTGATTAAAACCTTCAATTAAAACAAATCTTTAAATGCTTTTCCAAGATTGTTTATTTCCTTACCAAAATCATGGATATCTTTTCCCATATTATTCAAACTGTGTTCTATATTTTTATAATTCCTTTTAATATTGTCCATACTTTTTCCCATATCATGAAAACTTTTTTCTAGCTTATCAAAATACTTTTGATTTTCATTTTCTTCATTTTCCTCATTTTCTTCATTTTCCAAATCTCTATCAATATTATCTTTGATTGGTTGTTGTTTTTGAGTTGTGTTTTCTTCTGTAAATGAATTCGATTGACTAGATTCAATTTTAGTCAGAATATCCAAAATATTAAAATTAGAGTTATCTTCTTCTGATTTATTATCCATTTTTTTCCACCATTAAATCTAAAATTTTTTTTAAATTATAGCCCTATAATATTTAATAAATCAACTAAAAATCAAATCTATTTGCAAATAAAAACACTACTTTTAGCTCTTGTTAAAGCAGTATATTGTATTTTTTGAAGATCCCAACATTTCCCCATGTCTTGTACATATAAAAAAACATTATTTATACTGCTACCTTGAGCTTTATGAGTAGTAATAGCATAGGCACAAGAACAATAATCATATTGCTTTTCCAAGAAATAATAGCGATTCCAAATTTTATTTTCCTTATAATGTGTTAAAAGTTCCTGACGTTTTAATTCAGATTCTTCATTGAGAATTCGCAATCGTAAAAAATACCCCTCATCGTGAGCAACTAACACATCCCAATAATACAATCCATCTTTATAATTATATAAAAGTTTAGGATCATCAACAATTTCGCATTCTTCAGAGCTGTTCATATAGATATCCCAAGCATTTTTTCCTTTCTTATTAGGATTGTCGGACTTTCTAAAAACCGGTTTTTTGGCAATTAGACGATCGCCTTTAACAAAATCGGGAACATTATCACCCCATAACTGTTCTCTAATCCATTGATTAAAGAAATCAGCAGTTTTGTTACGCCAAACCAAAATACGACAAAAATCAGTATTAGCCATATAATCAGATGAGTTAAAATATTCAGCAGCTTTACTGAGCCATTCTGGACGAGGAAGACAGATAATCGTACGATCTTTAGTAGTTTGAAAAGGATATAAAAACCTATTATATTTAGTATTAGAGCGAATTTCTTCAGCGACCTTCCCTATTTCTCCATCATATCTAACTATTTCCGTGAGTTCTACCTGTGGCATAGAAGTAAGAGCAACGATTGGCTCTCTTTCCCCTACTGGAGGTAATTGAGCACGATCTCCTACAAAAATAATTTTCGTATTACTCACCACAACTGCCCTTTCTATTTCCTGAAAATTGCTTTTAGATATCATGGACATCTCATCTAAAATAGCAACATTATAAGCATCTATAGTAGGACTTAATTCTTGAATAAACTCTTCTTGTCCAGTTTCAACATTTAAAGTTGGTTGAAGACCAAGTAATCTAGCAATTGTCGTGACTCTAATATCCAAATTAGCATCATTAGCTAACTTCTCAAGGTTTTTGCTCGCTTTATTAGTGGGGCTACCTGCTACAAAAGTTATATTTTTCCCAAGCAACCAATACATTAAATGTACCATCAAAAATGATTTCCCTGTCCCAGCATATCCTATCACTTTAAAGTATTTAGAATCTCCTTTAACAATAAATGCCTGTAAAGCTTCAAAGGCTTTTTCTTGACTAGTAGTTAGTTTTGGTTTGCTTTTAGGAGATTTTTTTTTGTTAGCAGAACTCATTTTTTTATTTAAAATTTAATTATTATATAAAATTTAATATCTATAATATTGATAAAAAACTTTTTAAAACAAATCTAAACCAGAATTAATCGGATTACCTTTGAGATCATAAATAACAATATCCCATTGACCTTTATTGGCTACTTCAAAAACAACTGATGCCCCATTAGCACTAATGCTAGGATTTCTAACTTCTCCTTCAATATCTCCTGATAAAAATCGCTTTTGTTGATTATCTCGATCGTATAGATAAATTCCGGATTTACCTTGACGACTAGCGGCAAAAACTAAATAACGTCCATCCCTTGAAATAGAAGGATGGGAGGTAATTTCATCAAATGAATTAAGTCCTGGTAAATCTACAGTTCGCTTATTCCTGAGATCAAAGAGATACACATCTAAAGAACCATTGCGATCGCTAACAAAGACAACATATTGAGAATTAATTTGAGGATTCAAATCAGAAGATCTGCTATTAAGACTTCGCCCCGAAGAATCCAAGGGAAAATTAAGCAGTCGAGAAGAATTCCCGCAACTACTGAGCACAGAAATCAAGATAGGAAATAAAAATAATCTAAAATATTTCACACCATTAAGGTCCATTCACAGGACTACCATCAGGAATATCTAATTCAATATAATTTCCTCTGTCAAAAACTTCAAGATCCCATTGACCACGTCTAGAGGTTTCAAAGACAATATAACGACCATCGGGACTAATGTGGGGATTCCTTACCCAACTACGATAACCTTGAGTAATAATTTCGGCTTGTTTGGTTGCTCGATCGTAAAGAGCAATATCTGGCCTACCTTGAAGACTAGAAAGATATACGATATAACGACCTGTGTAACTTAAACTAGGTTCAACAGCTATGGCTCCATTGCGATTCAAGCCTGGTAATTGGATAAAACGTTTTTGTTGGAGATCGTAAAATAAAATTTCGCTCAATCCATTTCGGTTGGATACGAAAGCTAACCAACGCCCATCACCACTGATTGCTGGTTGTTCGTCATTAAAGCGGCTATTTAAACCAATGGAGGCTGTGTTAATCTGGCCACGGCTACAAGCAGTTAATAATGCCATGGAGAAGATAATCGTTATATATTTTTTCCAAAGTTTTGGGAAATTTACCATAACTAGACAAGGACGATTTGGGGAGATGGGTAGATTGGGAATATCAGGGAGAGTAGAGAAAATCAATCTTTGTTAATTATCCTAGATTTAGGATTTTTCAACTATATCATTATTTTTGGGCTGTAGATCTTAGGAAGTTTGAGAAGAATAAGGGCAAGATTTTTTCACAAAAAGTATGTTAACTTAATTATTTATTACCTGCTGACTTATTACTTAATTACTTCCTCTCTCTAACTAATAATCAAAATTAATTGGACTGCGATCGTTATCTTCTTGAGAACCTTGATCTAGGGGAGTATTATCATCTTCATTCCGTGGTTTACTAGATTTTCGAGAAGGTTTAGGAATTGGCCTTGGGGAAACTGAAGGAGATTCATTAGTTTCATCATAATTATCTACAGGTTGGTAGTCTACATAATCTGTTGAGATATCATCTTGTGATCTTCTAGAACCATCTTCTCTACGGGGTTTAACTCTTCCCTCTACTGGTGGACGACGACGACGCTTTTTAGTGCGCTGTGGTGGGACATCGTTATAAGAAGTAGTCCCTGAATAACTATCTCTTGAATAACTATCTTCTGAATAATTATCCCCTGAATAACCATCTCTGGAGTAAGCATTTCCTGAATAACTATCTCTTGAATAAGCATCTCTTCTCGATCTTGATTCTTCTTCTTCCCAATGATCTGGAATCATATCTCGATCGTCATAAGCAGATCTTCTGGATTTGTTTGAACTTCGGCGACGACTTGGTGGAACATTGTTTCGATCATAGTTTTGGCTATATCCTTCGGAACTTCTGCGTACTCTTCGACTTCGTGGTGTTTCCCTCCCACTGGAGGAGTTACGATTATAACTTTTATCTGGATAACCTTTAAGACGAGGATTTTCATATTCATCTTCCCCATCGTAAGGCTCTAAACGATCTAATTCTGCACGATAAACTTTGCTAACTCGACGTTCATCATCCACTATTGGACCATTATTATATTTAGCTTGTTCTGTAGTAATGCCTCGTAAACGAATGGTTTCCACTGCAAAAAATGTTGCCGTCCCGGCTAAGAGTAATTGCCCAAATTGCAATATGGGATCCAATCGCCACCCGTGCCATAATAGGATTACGCCACATAGTAAACCTATGGCTGCAAAAAAGATATCATGATCCCTCGATATTTCAGGTCGAATGGAACGCAGGAAAAACAAACCGGCTCCTGCTACTGCTAGAAAAATTCCTAATATACTGGCGGAATTAAAACCAAAATTTACCTGTGCGATTAAGTTACTTGAAATATTAATAAAGTTTAAGGCAAAACTTAACATTATCTTCTCCGTTTTCCAACAATTGCTATATTTTTAAGTAAGTTACTGTTAAATCTACGATGTTGGAACATTGTCAATTTTTTTTAACAATACAAATATCCCAAACAATTCTAGTCTACCCAAATCTACTCAAACATTTTTGACTAATATTATGAAATTTTCTGGGTTTTCAATTTTTAATTTTAAATATTATTATAT
>JANQIW010000095.1 GCA_028281945.1 Prochloraceae cyanobacterium PL24a_bin.78 | reverse complement strand
TTTTATTTCGAGCACTTTTTAAACAGTTAATAACATTAATCCCTTGGTTAAATCAACATGGTTTTGATTTATGTTTAATCAGGTGCAAGATCTGAGTATTACTTTGTCTCATTACCACCTCAGAATCACCTGCCCTCACCATAATATTGCGAACAATAGAACCAAATATTCGCCATCCAACTAAACTAAGGGATGCAATTCGTGTTGCCATCAATAAATCTTCTAATTTAATCTGTACTATTCCATCAAAAAGTAAAGCATTAGCAATTACATCATCAGCATCATTTGGTAAAGGTGGGAGATACATACGTTTAGTCGATTTAAAACTTAATAACTCTCCTAATACTTGTTTAACATTAGGACTTTCTTGAGTAATTGGTTTCAACCTTAAAAGTGCGGCATAATTACGGCGTTTAGGCACTAAATCACAAGTAGAACTAGCAATAGCAAATTTCATATCTATTAAACGCTCTCCCATAAAGTAGGCACTATCAGTGCTAATGATATCTCCTTGAAGTAAAATAAAAGGATCTTCTTCTTCCTTAATTAGATTGCGATCTAATAAATCTTGATAAAAAATAGGATGACGAATCAAAGCATCTTTAGCATTAAAAACTTTTTGTTTAGCTTTTGTCTTACCTAAATTTCTAGGAAACTCTCTAATGATTTCAAGAGCACTATCGTCATGAGAAAGATCCTTCAATTTACTTTCTAAATCTCCTAAATTTTCTGCCATTTGTATTGAAACAATCTCCCTAATTACGATTAATTAGCTTCAACCAATGGACTTTCAATATCTTCAGGAGTAAGAATTACTTCATCATCATCATCAACAGTTGAATCGAGATCTTCAGGAGTAAGATCATCCCAAGTACTTCGTGTTGGAAGTTCAGGGAAATTACCCAATAAATTGATACTTTCCATCAAAACTTCCATAGTTTCCTCGTCTTGATTTTTTTTAACTGCCCGAACAGCTTTATAAACCATTCGTAAACCTCCTTGAATTCGCTCAACATCTCTGGCCAAACCATAAAGTCTTTGAAAATCACTTTCTTCAAGAATACGATATTGACCTGTTTTAGTCTGAAGTATTGCAACTTTGCCTTTTTGAACAGGAGATAGAGCTTTTGCACCTTCACTGCGAAATTGTTCAAAAGACTTCCATGAAGGCCCAGAAGTCAAGCTTAGTTTTTCTTTAATTTTTTCAATCATCACTTTATCCCATTAATCATTCTATTGAGGATATTTTAGAATTCCAAAATTGATAATAATATCTACCATTTCCATTATAAATAGTATTCTTGGAAAAACCAAGGAAAAGCTAAGGAAAAACCAACGAAATACTTGATGATTTCCAAAGTTTAAAAACTCATTCAATGTTTATCAAATCAACGATCAAATTAACCTCGTAGTACAATAAGCTTAAGAAAAAAGTAAAAAAATAATTAATCAAACTTTAACAAAATTGAACATGGTTCGTTAGAATTGAAATCTGTCGTTATGGGATCGAATCAATGAAAGCAATAATGGTAGTAGGAACCACATCTCATGCTGGAAAATCCTTTTTAACAGCAGCATTGTGTCGAATTGTTTCTAGAAAAGGTTGGCAAGTAGCACCCTTTAAAGCCCAAAATATGGCATTAAATGCCTATGTAACCCCCACAGGAGGGGAAATCGGTTATGCACAAGCCGTTCAAGCATGGGCTGCTTGTGTTACACCTAGAGTAGAAATGAATCCTATTTTGCTTAAACCCCAAGGAAATATGACTTCTCAGGTAATTATTAAAGGAGAAGTAGCTGGATTTACTACCGCCCATCAGTATTACGAGGAATATTTCCATAAAGGTTGGCAAGCCATTACCGAGTCAATCTCTTCCTTGGAAACAGATTTTGATTTACTGGTTTGTGAAGGCGCAGGCAGCCCTGCTGAAATTAATCTGAAGCATCGGGATTTAAGTAATATGCGAGTGGCTAAATATCTTAACGCTCCTTCCATCTTGATAGTGGATATCGATCGTGGTGGTGCTTTTGCCCATGTGGTGGGAACTTTGGCTTTATTAGAAGAAGATGAACGCGCCCTTATTAAAGGTATTGTCATTAACAAATTTCGAGGAGATAAATCACTCTTAGATCCAGGAATTACTTGGTTAGAAAACTTTACTGGAGTTCCTGTAATTGGGGTTATCCCTTGGAGTGAAAATTTATTTCCAGCAGAAGACTCCTTAGATTTGCTTGAAAGAAGAACTAGTAAAACTAACTATGATCTTAGAATTGTCGTAATTCGCTTACCTTATATTTCTAATTTTACAGATTTCGATCCTTTAGAAGCTGAAACATCAGTATTACTAGAATATTTAGGATTGAAGGAAAATTTAGGACATCCTGATGCGGTCATAATTCCCGGTTCTAAAACCACCATTTCCGACATGGTACGTTTAAAGGAAAGCGGAATGGCAGAACAATTGAAAAATTATGTAGCCGCAGGAGGAACAATTATCGGTATTTGTGGTGGTTATCAAATCTTAGGTAAAGAATTATTAGATCCTAATCTACTTGAAGGGAGGATTAAAAATCACACTGGATTAGATTTACTACCGATAAAAACTACAATTATGGAAAATAAGATTTCACGTCAAAGACAAGTTTTTTCATCCTATCCCCAAACAGGTTTACCAATAGATGGTTATGAAATCCATCAAGGATTTACCCAAATGATCGATAATAATACATTAGATACCAATTATACTTGTCATCCCATGTTCTCAGATCCTAATTTAGGATTAGTGAATCAATCAAAATCTATCTGGGGATGTTATCTTCATGGTTTATTTGATAACGGCCCTTGGCGACGTCTCTGGTTAAATTATCTACGTCTTAAACGAGGATTGCCTACTCTTCCCACTGGAATCGTCAATTATCGCGATCGAAGAGAAGATCTTTTAGATAATATTGCCAATATAGTAGAAACCCATTTAGATTTAACATCTATTTTGCCCAATTAAATTATAGAAAAAATGAGTGTAAAAATTACTTTTCTCCCTGATGAAATCGAAATCCAAGCAGAACCCGGTGAATCTATCTTAGAAGTCGCCCAAAAAGCAGGAGTCTTTATTCCTACAGGTTGTTTGATGGGATCTTGCCATGCCTGTGAAGTTGAATTAGATGATGGAACTTGTATTTGTAGTTGTATTACAGCTGTTCCCTATGGTAAATCTGAGCTTTCTGTTAAGATTGATTTAGATCTGACTTGGTAAATTCTGAACTTGCTAAATCAAATATATTAAAGTCTTTTTTGAAAAAAAGCACCTAAGAAGGTACAATCCTAATAGCTTGGTGAAATACCATACTGATTTGAAACAATGACTTGGAAAACTACCCTGAATCTCGATTATGTCGATTTAACCTACTTTACCAGTTAGGCTTTTAGTAATTAACATTTGGTATCTCAATCTCTCGATGTTTGAAGAACACTTTTTTATACCGTATTATCTATCAGCCACTCTAAGTCTATAAGCCAAGCTTAAATATTTAAAATTTAGGATTTATTTTAATGAGTTCAACTTTAAATAATAAATATAATCATAAACTCCAAGCTCAGTTGAAAAGCTCTTGGAAAGAAACAAAAGAAGAGATGCTCTTACTTTGCGTTGCCTGGTATGTTTACTACGATAAAAACTACCGTAAAATTGAGAAGATCATGTCTCAAAGGGGATTTGATCTCGATCGTGTCACATTCTTTTCCTTAGTTAGACGTTATTCTTCCCAAGTTAAGAAAATGAAGTATGAAGCCAAGAAAATTTCCGATTGGCAAGTTGTTGAAAGAAAAATAGTTATTCAAGGTCAAGATATCTATATTTATAAAGCAATAGATTCTCAAGGTAATATTCTAGATTTCCTCTTAAAGGATACTCGAGATTTACAAGGATCTAAACGTTTCTTTATGAAAAATTTAAATTCTGGCAAATTTATAGTTATTACTATTCCAGAGGATTTAGCAAAAGTCAATAAAAGAAATCTTAAAAAGAAAAAAAAGGTAATTTCTCTTGGCATGATGTCAATGGCGGTGGCTTCTGTATTTAGTATTGCTTTTGGTTTAAACTCACTATCATCCGAGCGTAATCCTCATCCTAAATTAGAACAAAAAACTCAACAGGTAGAACCAGTTTATCAAGAGAAAATAAGTATTAAATATAATCCTGCTAAAGCTACTACTGCTTTATCTTCTTTGTCTCCCCAAGAAAAAGCATTTTTAGATACCATTGCATGGGCAGAAGGAACCCTCCATCCTTTAGGTTATAAAACTTTATTTGGTGGGGAAATAGTTGATGATTTAACCACTCATCCCGAAAAATGTATTACCTATATCACCGAAAGTGGGAAAAAAACTTGTTCTACTGCTTTTGGTCGCTATCAAATTTTGGATTTTAATGCCAAAAATATGACTTCTTTTGCACCTCAAGAACAAGATAAATGGGCTATTTCTAAATTAGAAGAGATAGGTGCTCTGCGAAAATTAAAACAAGGTAATTTGAAAGAAGCTATTATTAAATCTTGTCGTGTTTGGGCTTCCCTTACTTGTTACTCTCATCTATCTAAGGGGTATTATAACCAAAATGTCAAATCAATGAAGTCTTTAGTCGCTAAATATCAAGAAAGATTAAAAATTTATCAAGCTAATTAATCTCTTTTTTTTTTGATATGAAGTAAATTTAGCGACTCAAAGCTTCTAAAAAAATATAAAATAACCTATATTGGCATCATTTAATAAACCTAATTATTCCCTTGATTTATCGACAGCCATTTACATAAAGAGTATAAGATTTGCCTACAGATGTTAGGCCTCCAACAAAGACATTCACTTGATAGGGTTGATCATTACGACGAGGTGAACCTGTAATGTAGAAAGGCTTTCCTTCTGTTAAAGTGATTTTTTGATCGTAGACTTGATCTGCGGTATCATCACTATACTTAAGAAACATCATAATTTTATATTCTCCACTATCTTTTGGCATCAAGGTAGAAACGTACTTGTAGTAATTTCTATCTCTAGATACTAGAAAATCAGTATTCCAATTATTTCTGAAAAAAGGAGGAGCACTTGGCGGTGTCACTTTTTTATCTACTTTAGTCCCTTGACCACCGACTACTTCTAATGCTCTACAAGATTGAGCTAAATTAGGGCTAACATCGACAAACATCAAAGTTGAGGCAGCTAAAATTGTACTTCCAAGAAATACTTTGAGTGTTTTGTTTAGCTTTTGAAATGACAATTGTTGGTTATTTTTCGGTTTAGTTTGCCCATGGGTTTTGTCTGTTGTTGACTGAGGGCAATTGTTTTTAAGATTAAATATTTTCATAATTTTTCCCTCCTAATTTAGGTTTGAAGGTTAAACTCTTTTGCATTACTATTAGTTGACTACTATTGTATCAAATTTTGACTTTATCATATTCAAGGAGAATTTCATTCTTCTTTGGTATATATTGACTCTTTTCAATGGAAAAATGTTCCCTTATATCAATTTTCCAAAAGTAAGATAGACTTCTGCTTACCCAGAGGCTACGCCAAAGGTGAGGAAGAGACAAGGAAGACAATATCATTTTTCCAAAACCATAATATACTTGGGCACGGTTAGACAAGGAAGACAAGGGGGACAAGGAGGACAAGGGAGATAAGTTTTAGGTCGAGAATCCACTAATTTTTGATACTTTTAACTCTATCATCGTTCAAGACTTTCTTAGTATTAGATTTAAGTTTTATTAAAATTCATTAATATTTTTAGCTAATGAAAATTTATTTTTGTTATACAAAAAAATTAAATCTATTTATTAAGAAAACTCTCAATTTTTATGGTTTTTCTTTTTAAGAGCTTTCTTAATAGCATCAATTACTGTTTCTATAACATAAACTCTTGCCAAATATTTATCATTTCCAGGAACAAGATTCCAAGGAGCTTGAGGCGTATTAGTACGAGCAATAGCCTGATTAATAGCAATAAAATACTTATCCCATTTTTCTCGATTGCGCCAATCTTCCT
Organism: Prochloraceae cyanobacterium PL24a_bin.78; assembly: GCA_028281945.1. Classification (GTDB taxonomy): domain Bacteria; phylum Cyanobacteriota; class Cyanobacteriia; order Cyanobacteriales; family JANQIW01; genus JANQIW01. The sequence continues at coordinate 24,336 of JANQIW010000095.1, read as the reverse complement.
CAGTTAATTTATAACTTTTTAATGGATCTTTTGCTCGATTTTGAAATCTTTCTAGTTGCTCTTCTTGACTAATATGTAGCCAAAATTTTACGATTAAATATCCTTCATGAATTAATTGGGCTTCAAACTGATTAATTTCCTCATAAGCTCTCATCCATTCCTCTTGTGTCGCTAAACCTTCTACTCTTTCAACCAAAACTCTGCCATACCAAGTGCGATCGAAGATTCCGATAGTTCCTTTCGGGGGTAATTTCTGCCAAAAACGCCAGAGATAGTGATATTTTTTCTCCTCCTCATTGGGTGCACCAAAAGGATGAACTTGATAACTGCGAGGATCCAAAATTCTAGTGAGATGTTTTATCGCTCCACCTTTACCAGCAGCATCCCAACCTTCAAATAAAATTAATACAGGAATTTTAGCTTGATGAATTTTAAGTTGTATTTGTCGTAATTTAACTTGAGCCAAACTTAAGCGATGGTGATATTTTGTCTCTTCTAAACTTAAATTTAAATTTACTTGATCTAAAAAGCTCGGTAATTTAGGGAAATCGTCTTTGATAAAATCTGAATCTAATGATAAATTTGGTGTGGTTTTTACTTTTTCTTTTTCTACTAAACCTATTTTATGCTGTTGTAATGCTTCAGTAATCCTAATCACCAATTCCGAAACTACTTTAATCCTTGCCCAATATTTACAATCTCCTTCGATTAACTGCCAAGGTGCAGCTTTTGTATGAGTATTAACCAGCATATCTTCTACTAACTCAAGATATTTATCGTAATTTTGAGCTTGTTGCCAATCTTCTTTTCTAATTCGCCACCCTTGAAGTTTATCATTAGCATATTTTTTGAGTCGATGTTTTAATTCTTCATGGCTCAAATGAATCCAAAATTTAATGATAGTTACGCCGCCATCTATTAGTTGACTTTCAAAAGCATTAATATCATTCATTCTCCATGAAACTTGGGAAGGAGGCAAATTATTGAATAAACGAGCTTCTAAAACATTGATATACCAACTATGATAAAACAAAGAAAACTTACCAATGGGAGGAAGTTTTTGCCAAAATCTCCATAAAAAAGGATACTCTTCCTCAGAATTTGTAGGTGGTAAAATAGGATGTAAAGTGAATCCACGAGGATCCATATATTTAACTATTTTCTTAACAATAATTCCTTTTCCTGCTGCCGCCCAGCCTTCTAAAACAATAATTACCGGTAATTTATACTGCCAACAACTACTTTGTAGCCATCGCAACTGAGGCATTAATTTGTTTAATTCGGCTTTATAAGAAGCTTTTTCTAAAGAGAGTTTTAAATCGAGTTTTTCTAGCATATTAATATTTATGTTTCAACATTAATTATAGCATAAAACTATCAATAATGATATAATAGTAAGGCATCTATTGTCATCCTATTTGAGGATAAAATATTAACTTAACACTTTATTGTTGTTAGTTAGTAAATAAAAATTCAATCATTAATAATTAAAGATTAATAATTATTAGCTAATTAATAACTAATTAATGACTTTAGCTTGCAAATATTAATGTGTGAGGAATAAAAATGTCAGAAGGAAAAGAAACAGTGTTAGTCACTGGAGGAGCAGGTTATATTGGTTCTCATGCTGTATTAGCTTTACTAGAAGCTGGTTATGAAGTGATTGTGTTAGATAATCTATCTGCCGGTCATCCAGAAATTGTTAAAGATGTTTTGAAGGCTGAATTAATAGTAGGTGATACTAACGATCGAGCTTGTTTAGATCAACTATTTTCTACTCGTAATATTATTGCCGTAATGCATTTTGCTGCTTATATTGTAGTAGGAGAATCTGTTAGTAATCCAGCCAAATATTATCGTAACAATGTAACTGGAACTTTAACACTTTTAGAAGCAATGATAGCTCATGGAATCAAGAATTTTGTCTTTTCTTCTACTTGTGCTATTTATGGAATGCCTGAAGAAATTCCCATGACAGAATCCCATCCACACAATCCCTTATCTCCCTATGCAGCTACTAAAGATACCATCGAAACCATTTTGGCTGATTTTGATCGAGCTTATGGTTTAAAATCAATTACTTTTCGTTATTTTAATGCTTCTGGTGCCGATAAAAGTGGTTTATTAGGAGAAGATCATCATCCAGAAACTCATCTTATCCCTTTAACTCTTTTAACTGCTTTAAATAAGCGAGAATGTTTGTATATTTTTGGCACAGATTATCCAACTCCTGATGGCACTGCTATTAGAGATTATATCCATGTTAGTGATATAGCTGATGCTCATATTTTGGGATTAAAATATCTTTTAGATGGAGGCAAAAGTGATGTTTTTAACTTAGGAAATGGGAATGGTTTCTCTGTAAAAGAAGTCATTGAAAATGCTCGTCAAGTAACAGGGAAAAAGATTATTGCTCATGAAAGCGAGCGTCGCCCAGGAGATGCACCAATTTTAGTAGGAAGCTCTTATAAAGCGACTCATATTTTAGGTTGGAAACCTCAATATCCTGACTTAAATACTATCATTAATCATGCTTGGCAATGGCATCAAAAACGTCATGGTTAGAGTGGATAATTGTTAGAATAGATTATTAACAATAAAATCTCAAAAAATTTACCATGTTTGGATATTTAAGTCTTGATAATCTTAATAATCCCAAAATTAACAATATAAATATTTGATTTAAATAAAAAATAAATTAGGAGTTAAATGATGAATTGGAGAGTTGTTTTTACTATCTTAATTTCAGCTTTTGTTACTGTTAGTTGTAGCAATTCAAAATTTGAACAATGTCAAAAGATTATTGACGTTACTATTAGTATCGCTGATGAAAGTAACCAATATCTAGAAACTAAAAACCTTCCAGAAATTCTCAAGGTTGCCGATGCTTTTGAAGAAGCTGCTAAAGAAATGAATAGCATTAGTATTGAAGATGAAAAATTACAACAATACAAACAGGATTTTGCCGAAATATATCAACGTAATGGAAAAGCTACTCAAAATTTTGTAGAAGCTTTTAAAAATAAAAATTTGGATGAGGCTATTTCTCTTAAAACAGAATTAATAAATATTAGTAAAAACGAAGAAGCTTTAGTTAATAAAATGAATCAATATTGTCAGAGTAACTAAATATTGATAAGTAGTTATTGAACAACCATTGAGATTAATAAGTAAATCAGCACTAAATTTTAGGAGATTCTTTCATGGAAACTGAGTCAAAAATAGATCTCACTAAAGCAGTTTTGCAAGTGAAAAAATATTTAAACTCTTTACAAAATCAATTAAGCCAAAGTATCCAAGATGTTAGGTTAGAAGAAATTGAATTATCTGAAGATGAATCATTTTGGTTAATTACTTTAAGTTTTTTATCTCTTATTTCTAAAGAAGCAAATCCTTTAGGAGATTTAACACCTATACCTCAATATGAAAGAGTTGATAAAGTGTTTAAAGTTGATGCTAAAAATGGCAAAGTATTATCGATGAAAATTAGAAATTTATGATAAATTTTTGATGATGGATTATTGGAAAAAACTATTTAAAAAATATAGCTCAAAAGGAATATTAATTGATCCTAATATTTTATTGCTTTGGTTAGTTGGAATGGTAAATCGAGATCATATTGCTAAGAGAAAAAATGTGCACACCAAAAAATTAGTACTTTGAATAAATTTAATCTTGTTTTAAGGGGTAGCAAAGGGTTAAAGAAAGGTCTCACTTTTGAATTGCTGGAAAGAAAATGGATCATCTGTTTTCTTATAACCTTCTAATCGTTGTTCAAAGAGGGTTTTATTGAATCCCGTCAGTGTTGCCGGGGAGGACAAATCGGGATTCATCTCCAAAGCATAATGTAAATTGTCTAAATCATGGCGTTGTGCATATAGTCTTGGTAGAAAATTCTCAAACACACCTACTTCAATAGTATTGTGCAAATGCCATGCTGAGAAAAATTCTGGTGAAAAATGATGAGTAATTTTTTTATTGAGTTGCCGTGCTATGAAATTATCTGCACTCAAACCAATGACCACCTCATAATGATAATGTACTCCAATGACTGTCTCATTTTCGATAACATCTTTAAAATGAATACGAAGAACCATTACTGTTCCCAACATTGGGATGGAACTACCCATTGCCCAACCGTCTGGCCCGCAATAAAAAATTTTCACTTTGTTATCTACTTTATACTTCCAGCCGTATTTCAAGTACTGCATGGCTTCTCTGATATGAATAGTAGCCCTTGCTTGTGCTGTATTGCCAGGTCCGAGGGGTCCTTCCAATGATACGCTATAATGATCCGAGGGATGCCACAGCAAATATGCTGGCACCACCTTGTTTTCATATCCTTTAACATCCTCTAGTCTTACTTTAATGGTTGGAAAGTGTCTAAACCACCAATGAATCATCTCTGACTTGACTCCTCGAAGTAGAGAATGATTCAAAACAACACAAAACTGTCCATTTTGCCGTTTATGAATATCAAAATAGGTTGACAAAGTTGGTTTCAGTTCCCAGCCGAATTTACGTTCTGGTGGCATCACTAAATTGGTCATATTACTCTTGGTTTATAAAATGTTTTCATCTTTGACTTCTATCTTACTAAAGTAGAACATTTTTTTGCTTCTTTTATTTTTGACACTCATCACAAGGAATAGCTTAGGGCTTGCTGAACGAGTATAGAATCATTGCTGCATTGCGGATTTCAAGCTTTTTTAAACAAAAAAAGTGCTTTCGCTATAACCTTTAACCCCCAAAAAACGTGACCATTATCCCTAAAATTTGTTTCCAAATCGGGGTATCCCTATAGAAACAAACCTTTACCCCATAAGCTTTCTGGACATCAGATTAGATTTTTGTACTTTGTAAGCTTGCCCTATATATGTATGATTCGTTTAATGCTCAACAAATTTGCGGCTTAAGATTTACTTTATAAATTAGCTCTAAGTTTAAAGGAACTAATACATTTATTCCAAAAGATTACGATACTTTATTAATAGTGATATCTAATTTTCAAAAAATCGTTACAACGCCTAATATTTTAACAGAAGTAAATAGTTTAACTAATCAATTAGCAGAACCAGAAAGAGGAAAATGTTTATCTATTTTAGCTTAGAAAATAACCAAATTAAACGAAGTTTATCTAGAAAGTAAAGAGGTAAGTACAAATAATAAATTTGCTAAATTTGGTTTAACAGATTGTGGAATTATTGAATTATCAATTCCTCAAAAATATCTAGTTTTAACCGATGATTTAAAATTAGCCAATTATCTTGGGCGAGTAGAAATTGATGTGATTAATTTTAATAATCTACGCCCTTATGGATGGAATTAAAAATTTAATTATTAATATAACTCTTAACCTATTAATAAAATCTTTTGACAATTATCAATTGCCATTTCTATAAACTCTTCCGCCTCATTATTTTTTCCTTCCTTTAGTAAAATTTTTGCTTGATACATTGTATCTGCAAGTTGAGTTAATCTAGTGAATCTTTCCTGCTTATTTTCTTTGATAGTATTGGCTAAAAATTCTAAACTATTAGATAAGTTATCCATTTTATCATCTCCCTAATGATTTTTTTGAATTTTATTAGTTAAGTCAATCTGAGTATATTTAACTACTATAGTAGTGCTAAATTTACCTTCTATGATCCAATATTAATGTATATTTAAAGGTTTGCTTAATGTTTGATTTCTGTATAATTTTTTTCTCTAAAATACACACTAAATCTTTACTAAATCTTTACCAGATTCTAGCATATTTTAACAAATTTTAAAAAATTCAGTTTAACAAATAGTTGAAACTACTAGGTTACTTTGTAGTATAACTTTAATTATTTTCCAAGACAAAATCAAGTCTTAATTTTTATAAAAATAAAAATTTATTTTCTAGAATTAAACTATTCTAATTAACTCTTCACACTCTTGTAAGGCATCAGCAATGATTTTTTTTGCCTCTAAAATGGAATTTTCTTCAAGTAAGATTTGCACTTTATGAATTTTATCAGCCAGATGACTTGTAATAGTTAATCTATCTTGTTGTTTATCTCTTAGACTTTCAACTAAACTAATAATTTGTGAAGACACTTCTTTCATATCAACCCCCTCTATCTTCTGTTTAAATACATCAAAATATATAATAAAAATCAATCAATAACTTCAAACACATTTAGAATAAGAATATCCAAGAACAACTATATAAATAAAAAATATCAATAACACTTTTATCAGTTTTCCATTAGACAACTTTACTTCTTTTAAATCTATTTGACTTAAATCTAATCCTTCTAAATTAACTCCTAACAATCCTACTTCTTGAAAATTTCTATCTCTTTGACGTAATTCAATTTGTACTTGAGTCGTAATTTGATTCTCATTAATCTTATCTAAAACAGTATAGTTCATGATTTTTCTTGATTTTTTTGATTTTATTTCTTTCTTCCCTTTTATTATCAAGTCATGATGTTTGTCTTCAGGCCTATTTTAGGTTTGATTTAGGTATAACTTTAAGTTTTAAACAATTTTTTGCAGTAATTGAATTTGCTTTTGATATTCTGCTTCCTGAAAATGTACTCCCATTACACTAATTCTGATTAAGTAAGAGCCAATCAGTTGTGTTTCTTGTAGATTAGCTTCATCAAGATTTGCCTCAATTAATAAAGTCTTGTTAAGGTTAGCTTCTCTAAGATTTGCCCGATTTAATTTTGCTTCGATCAAATTAGCATCTCTTAAGTCTGTTTTGACTAAATTAGCTTCTACTAAACAAGTTTTATTTAATTTCGCTGATCTTAGATTTGCTTTTTCTAATTTTGCTCCCCTTAAATTTGTTCCTGATAAATTAGCTTTTGATAAGTTTGCTCCTCTTAAATCTACTCCAGCTAAATTCAATCCACTTAAGTTAATTCCTTGTAATTGTGCTCCCTGAAAATCTCTTTCTCCTTGTATATATCTATTTCGGATTTCAGCTACGATTTGTTTATTAATTAATTCTGTTAATTCTTGATCATTCATTACCTTAATTCTGGGTTGATTTTCTAGATAGAAAGTTATATCTAGAGTACAATACCCTAGATATAGTATTTAGCCTTACTTTTTCCGTAAGTCCTGTTCCTTATTTTTAATTCTCTCTTACTAATGTTTGTTTATGTGTTCGTTTAATGTTTGACTTGATGTATAACTTTTTTTAAACAACAGTTTTTGTAATACTGAAAATACGCTTGTCTATATGGTCGAGTGGATTCCTAAAGTTTTTCATTTCAAAAACCCTTAATTCCTTGTCTTAAATCCTATTATAACAGTTTTTTTTCAAAATGTCAAAGTTTTATTACTATACTCAATAGACACATTATTTGATAACAGAGAAGTTATGATCCTGTTGATATATTAGGATAACTATATACTAAATATTATAACTTACTTTAAGGCTTTTGTTGGATAGGATAATGGATTTTTCAAAGTTATTCTCCATCGATCTTTCTTGATGATAAATAATTATTTATATCATGTTTATCCTATTATATTAATAGTAGATGGGTGAGTTAACACTCTTGGAATTAATTAAAGCAACAAAAATAGACACTCTTTTATCGATGGAAATGAATCTATAAGGTTGTAACTATTTTGACGATCGTTAATTTATTTCTCTTTTATTAAATGACTATTTTTTCAGCTAAAATTAGATTGTATCTAGATTCTATTTTAAATTTATCCATCGAGGAGTTGGATAAAATCACGATAACATAACTATTTGGAGATAATAAATGTCAAAAGAAACTTTGGAAATTCTCAAAAAAACGAGGGATACTTTAAAAAGAAGACGTGCTCAATATAAACAAGATATTGCCAAAAATAGATCTAATCTGAAATTAATTGGAGACTTAAAAATCGAAATAGAAGAATTAGATGAAGAAATAGAAGAATGCGAAAAAGACATCCAGCTTTTAGAAGCAGAAATGGCAGAAGAAGCAGAAACAAAAGATTCATCCACAAAATCCAGACAATATCCTCCAGAATATGATAGTTATGGGAATTTTCAGGATAGGAATTATCTTCCTCCAAGAACGACAAATCCTCAAATTTCTTCGTCTCAAAGATTGAGGGATGAATTGTTTGAAGTAGATCATCTTATTAACGAAATTGAAAACTTCTCTCATTCTACTAGAAATCAAAGAATCCAGTATGACGCAGAAATTTTAGAGATGCCCAATGAAACTATAGGATATCAACCACATCAAGATACTTATAGGAAACCTAATCAAGACAAAATAATCGGCAATTATGAACAATTACGAGAATATCTCGAAGCAGGACAATGGAAAGAAGCAGATATAGAAACAGCAAAAGTTATCCTAAAAGTAGCCAAAAGAGAGAAAGAAGGTTGGTTAAAGCCTAAAGATATAGAAAATTTTCCTTGTAAAGACCTCAAAATCATCAATAATCTTTGGTTAAATAAATCAAAAGGGCATTTTGGTTTTAGTGTTCAAAGAGATCTTTGGTTGAGTATCGGAGGAAAAAAAGGAGAATTTAATCCCATACTTTACTATCAATTCGGTGAACTAGTAGGTTGGTATCAAAATGAAGAATGGCTCAAACATGAAGATTTCACCTTTGATTTACAAGCAAGACGAGGACATCTACCTTCATTACAATTCAGTATAGCTAAGGATCCAGATGAAGAGGAAGAGTTAGGAATTTGGAGAGAGAATTTTAAAGGCTTTTTATCTCGATGTGAAAAATGCAGAATTGATGGAAATTGATTATTAACTAACATTAATTGATCAAAACATTAAAACTAAATGCGTAAAATTTCAAGAAAATCACGATAAATATTAACAAAACATTAGGAAGGGTATCATGTTAAAAACCATTGAAATTGGACCAAACCAAGTAGGAATTAAGTATAAAAAAGTTGGCTCTAAATTACCACCAGGAAAACAAATTGCTACTAATGGGGAAACTGGTTATCAAGCAGAGATTCTTCCACCTGGTACACATTTTTATAGTCCTTGGCTTATGGAAGTTGAGATAGTACCTGCCATAGAAATTCCTCAAGGAGAAATTGGTTTAGTAGTAGCTAAAGATGGAGAAACAAAGGCAGAAAGTTATACACAAAATTTAGGAAGAATAGTTCCCTGTAGTGATTTTCAAGATGGAGTTGCTTTCTTAGCCAATGGTGGGGAAAAAGGGGAACAATTAGGAATCTTAAGAGCAGGAACATACAGAATTAATACCAAACTTTTTACTGTAATCACTTCTGCCAATGCTAAAGAACATAATGTAAATCCAGAAGATTTAAAGGTCTATCATATAGAAACAGATATGATTGGCATTGTTACAACTAAAGATGGTCTACCAATTCCAGAAGGCGAAATAGCAGGTCCATGTATAGAAGATCATAACAAATTTCAAGATGCCCAAGCATTTATTGATAATGGTGGGTGTAAAGGTTTACAAGAAGAAATAATTCCTGTGGGTAACTGGTATTTAAATCCTTGGTTTGTTAAAATAGAAAAAGTTCCATTAACAGTAATTCCTACTGGAACAGTAGGAGTTGTGATATCTTATGTTGGTAAAACTCCTCCTTGTAAGGAGACGACAAAAAAAGATAAAGAATTAAAAAATGGTGAAGAGTATTTAGTAGATAAAGAATATAAAGGAATACATAAAGAACCTTTACGACCTAATAAATATCCTATAAATACTTATCTACAGAAGATAAATCTTGTTCCTACTAACGAAATAGCATTAGATTGGTCAAAAAAAGAAGAGTCTCAGTCTACTGCAATGAACTATGATTTAAATCTCGAACCTTTAAACCTTCGTTCCAAAGATGGATTTGAATTTTACATCGAACTTACCCAGATTATTCAAATACTACCAGAAAATGCTCCTAAGATGATTGCTAGTATTGTCTCTGTTAATTCACAAGGATTAGATTTAGAAAAAGTTGAAAATAGTAAAGAATATATAGTCAAGCCATATGATCGCATGAGAAATTTGATTAAAAAAGTTTTAGAACCAAATATAAGTTATTATTTTAGGAGTGCAGCACAAGAATTCAAAGCTATAGACTTTCATTCTGCGAGAAATACGATAGCACAAAATGTAAAAGGATATATAAAAAGAAGCTTAAAGTCATATGGTATTATAGGTGTTAATACATTAATTAATGAAATAGATTTACCAGAGGAACTTGAGAAGATTTTAACTGAGCGAGAAATAGAAAGACAAAAAACAGAAAGCTATCAAGTTAAAATCGAAAATGAAGAAAAACGTAGAAAACTGATAGAACAAGAAGCCTTCACAAAACAAAGAGAGGAATTAATTGAATTTCAAACAGATCGACAAAAGAAACTATATGAATCTCAAGACAATATACAAATTGCCAAAAATCAAGCACAAGCACAATGGTATCAAGATCAAGCAGATGCAGAATCAATTCAATCTAAAATTCAAGCTCTTGGTGGTGTTCATAATTATTTTAATTACCTAAAAATCAATAATTGGTCAAATATTCAACTCCCCCATGTTTTAGTAAACTCTGATGGTGGACGCTCGGAAATTTTGGAAGCATTTGTTACCCCAATGCTTGATACTTCATCAAATCAATCCCAATTACCAAGCAACGGAGAATATACTCAGCCTCGACTAAAAGAAGCTTTACCTAAGTGTTTAGTAGTATTACTGATAGACACGTCTGATTCCATGTCAACAGAGTATAAGGAAGAATTAATCAAAGGGATCAATAAATTTAAAGAACAATTAAGCAATGATCCAAATACTAATAAGTGTATCGAAGTAGCAATTATAACCTTTGGTACACCAGTAAAAACCATTAAACCTTTTACTGATAATGCAAACTATAACCTCACTGAAGTCGAATTAGAAGGATCCACAGCCATAGGAGAAGGATTAGAATTAGCACTTAAGGTAATTGACGATCGTCAAAAGATTTTTAAAGAGCAAAATATTCAACACTATCAACCTTGGATCATCACCATTGCAGGTAGTACTCTTGATGACAACTGGCAACAATCAGCAGAAAAAATTCAAGAAGCTTTTGCAGAAGAGAAACTAAACTTTTTAGCCATAGGAGTTGAAGACGTAGATCAAAATATCCTCAGTGAAATTTGCCCACCAAAAGCAAGTTGTACAATGCTTGAAGGTTTAAAATTTAAACCTCTATTTTTTAGGTTTGCCAAATTAATGATAGAAATAGCCAATCGCTATGAAAAAGATACCGCCTTAGAAGGATTAGCTCAAATAGTAGAAAACATAAGCTCAGATTTACCCTCAGACAAAGTAGTAGTATTGCAAGAATATACAGCAAGACTAATGTCAGAAGCATCCAAAGAAAAAATAACTCGCCAAGAATACAGTCAACTTGTCAAGAAATTATTTGAAGAAGCTAGAAATCTAGGAGTTGATGCTAAACCAATTTTAAAAATAGTCCCCAAAATAACAAAAAAAATGAACTTGAACTAACAAAGACTATCTTATGGTAGAAATAGACTATACTAAAAAAAAGCTATTTCCCGGCAATAAAATCAGCCAATTAAAATTATGCGTTTACTTTATAAATTAGGATTTACCTATCTCGGACTTTGTACATTGATATTAGCGGCTCGCCCTTTTATCCCAGAAACACAAACAAGATCAAACTATACTAAGCAAGAAATATCATCCCATCGAGACAACTCCAGAAATATCTCAAGAGGGGAAAAATGGTTTAATTCCATCAAACCTCAATGCAATTCTGTAGAAGTAACAACAGCAATCCTTTCTAACCCCCACCCCAATACCATTGAAGGCAGAGCATATGCCGCTGGATGCTACGCTTTGGCAGGGAAAATTGATGAGGCTAGAGAATTAATCGAAAAATTACCATGTTACAGACATAAAGAATATGCAGCTTCAGTAATATTTAACCTAGCGAGTCCCATCGCCGATGCTGGAGATGAAGAATCAGCAGGGCCTATTATGAATTTAGTGTTAGAATATCAACCAAACAATTACATAGCTTTATACCATGCTGGTATGTTTGAATATCTGATAGGTTCTTATTATGAAGCAGAAATAAATCTAGAAAGATTCCTTCGTATTTACTCCAATAATGATGGTTGGCGTAATAATGCTCTAACAGTTTTAGAAGATATTGAAGCTTTTAATCAGCAACGGTTCTAAATTCACTCGACTATGAATTATTTTGCTCCCGGAACAGTTATACAAGACCGTTATTCCATTATCAAGGAGATTGGACGAGGCAGGTATTCTGTTGTTTACAAAGCCGAAGACATTCAATTGAAACAAAATGTGGCTGTAAAACAATTAATACCTCCTCCTATTTTAGCAAAAATAGGTAAAGAAAAAACTAAGAAAAGGGTTATAGCAGCTCGTTCTCTTAATCATCCTCACATTATCCAAACTTACGATTATATAGATTTTGACTCCCAAACTCTCATAATTATGGATTTAGTTGATCGCAGTCTCATAATTATGGAGTTAGTTGATGGGACTAACCTGCAAACCATAATCAAACAAGAAGGAGTTTTACCCTCAGATAAAGTAGTTTCTATTGGTATACAAATAGCTTCTGCTTTAGCCGCCGCTCATAGACGTGGTATAATTCACGGAAATATTAAACCTAATAATATTTTTCTAGAATCCAATGGTTATTCTCGTTTAAGTGACTTTGGCTCTATCAGAATAGAACATCAACTAAGTAAAAATGAAAGAAAGCGGTTGTTTGATGGATTATATACTCCACCAGAAGTACTAGATGGCAAAGAAATTAATTCTAAAGGCGATATATTTGCATTAGGAATGACTTTATATTTTGCCCTTACAGGTGAAATTTACCGACCATTAGATGGAAAGTTTCCAGCTTTAGGCTGTCATGTCAAAGATATTTGCCTAGATGTTCCTTTTTGGTTGGATGAAGTAATTGCTAAAGCTACTTGTGCTAATCCTAACGATCGCTTTTCTAGTGTAGCTAGATTTGAGGAAGCATTATCTGAAAATAAAAGCCAAGGAATTACTTTGATAGATAAGAGTGGAATGGCTAAATCTTTAAAGAAATCCAATCATTCATGTCTAGTTTGTGGAACAGAAACCTTTTTAGGAATTTCTATATGTCCTGGATGCAAAGGAATAGTCTCTAAACCTTCCACCTATTTGCTGTTAGAATCTCTTCACGGAGATAAAGATAAACAAGAAAAAAACCTAGATAAAATTAGAGCGTTGTTTAATTTATCCCCACAACGAGAGGGTTTAAAAGAAACTATTTCAGGAACTAAAGCATTAGTGTGTCTCGATGACTCTCAAGTTAATTCAGTAGTAGAAGAATTAGCTAAAAAACAAATTTATGTACGTGCTTTAAGTAAAAATCAACTTTGGAAAGCAATTCCTCAGAATTTTTACGGTTTAACAGGGGCGATTTTGGGAGTAGGATCCTTTGTCAGTGGAGGTTTTAGTGGGCTATTTGCCATAGGATTGTTATTGTTGGCTCATCAATCTATAGGAAAACCATTACTTACTCCGGGGCCTAGTCAATCAAAATTACCCTCCAAACTCCAAGAAATTGTGGTAGAAATTATGGAAGATTTAAATTCTACTACAGCCCGTAATTTATTTAGCGATATTGTCCGCATTAGTCAAATTTGGTTTGATACCAGAAAAACTCCCGAACAACGAGAAGAAATAGTGGGATATGTATCTAATTTGCTTAAAGTATCTGCCGATGCAGCAATTCAATTAGATGGATTAGATCGAACTTTATCTTATTTAGAAACTCAGTCTTTACAATACAATCAATTACCTCAAGGTTGGTTGAAAAGTTTAGAAAAATGCGAAGAAGCTCGTAATCTTTTATTGCAACGTTTATTGGAAGTTGCAGGGATTTTGGCAACGGCTCAAAGTACACAAGTTTTATTGCCACAAGGTTTAGGAGAAGAGTTAAAAAAACTTACTGATGACATTGGTAATGAATTAAAAATTCAAGCCGAAACGGCAAAAGGAATGGAATTATTGCTTAAAGGAGAATCTTGATTTAATTTGTATTTAAGTCATAAGTCGATGATCAAATCGAGTTTTTTCTTTTCCCAAATTTACCTGAAAAATATTAAGTTTCTAATTGATTTAGGTTATTTAAAATCTATAAACATAAAAAGATAAGAATAAATGTATTTTTATCTATATCTTTTTTTTGTAAAAATTTTTGTGAGTCAGGTTAATCAAATTTAAAAATCATAATTAGTAATCACAAATCAAACAAGCAAGCCAACCAAAAACTCATATTCATCACATGGTTAATATCGTTTCTCTTTAATAGTGATAGATATTGAGGGGAGAATGGAGAAAATGGGAAGAATGGGGAGAATAAATTTTGGTTAATTATCCTGGATTTGGGATTTTTTAACTCTATCGTTGTTAAAGACCATTTGATATAACAAATTTTCAAAAAAAAAGTTTGGTTTATTTCTTGCGTAGGATTTATTTCCGTCTAATTTTAATTTTAACTTTTATAGAAAAATTTAACAGAGGCATTTTCTCGACATTTTTGGTAACAAGAATTAAGATAATAACAATTAATATTACTCCAAAAATCAGTAGAAATATAATGATACATACAATTCTTAACTTGAAGAATAGATTATAACAGCCTTGAAAGAAAAATTAAAGAGGAAAATTTTGTTTTAAAAACGAGGATAAAACATCATAATTTTATGGTTATTATTGATAGTGTTAACAGATTTTATCAAAAGACAATTTAAGATACAATAATAAATTTAGATACAATTATCTCCTTAGCTGAAGATAAAAATTAAACTAAAGTAGTCTCATGTTTTTAAGTTAAAATAATAAACTATATAATATATAGCTAGTAAATGGGATTAATGATAATAATCTTGGTTACTATCTTAATAATAAAAATTTATTATTTTTAATATGGTAGAATTTAAACCACAATTTTCCCAAAACTCTCTTCCACCACAAAATATTGATGCTGAAGAGGCGATTTTAGGAGGTATTTTATTGGATCCTGAAGCCATGGGAAGAGTTGTTAATTTAATCAATCCTGAAGCTTTTTATATCCAAGCTCACAAAAAAATTTATGAAGGGGCAATATATTTATATAATCAAAGAAAACCCACTGATTTAATGACAGTAACTACTTGGTTATTAGATCGAGGTTTTTTAGAAGAAGTAGGCGGAACTACAAAGTTAACACAATTAGTAGATCGTACAGTTTCAGCAATAACAATTGAACATCATGCCCCTTTAGTAATGGATAAATTCTTACGTCGTGAATTAATTAAAGCTGGTCATCTAATTATAAAATTAGGTTATGATACAACTCAAGAAATTGAATCCGTTATGAATAGTTCTCAAAAAGCTATTTTTAACCTGATTCAAAAGCGTCCTCAAGAAGGTTTAATCCCTATTTCTGAAACGGTGATTGATGCTTTTCAAGAGATTGAAAAGTTGTATAACAAAACTGGCAATCCCGGAATCAATACTGGTTTTTATGATTTAGATGCTAGGACTAATGGTTTAGGACGATCGGATTTAATTATTATTGCTGGCCGCCCTAGTATGGGAAAAACTAGTTTTGCCCTAAATATAGCCCATCATGTTGCTCTTGAGGAGAAATTAATGGTGGCAATCTTTAGTTTAGAAATGTCAAAACAACAATTATCTGTCCGTTTATTGTCTGGCGAAACAGGGATTGATAGTAATAAGTTACGTTCGGGTCGCATAACTCAAATGGAATTAGATCCTTTGGGTGCAGCAGTGGGAGCTTTAGCAGACCTTCCTATTTATATTAATGATAATGCTAGTTTGACTGTGATGCAAATGAGATCGGATTTACGTCGTTTAATATCAGACCAAAAATCAGACCAAAGAAAGGAATTAGGTTTAATTTTATTAGATTATTTACAGTTGATGGAAGGCAGTTCTAGTGATAACCGTGTACAAGAATTATCTAGAATAACACGTGCTTTAAAGGGTTTAGCGAGGGAATTAAACGTTCCTCTCATTGCCCTTTCACAATTAAGTCGGGCTGTGGAACAAAGAAATAATAAACGTCCGATGTTATCAGATTTAAGAGAATCAGGATCTATTGAGCAAGATGCAGATTTAGTAATGATGTTATATAGAGATGAATATTATAATCCAGATACTCCAGATAGAGGAATCGCTGAAGTTATTATTGCTAAACAAAGAAATGGGCCTACAGGACAAATTAAGCTTTTATTTAAACCAGAATTAACTAAATTTTTAAATCTAGAAATTCCTAATAACAATTATTAATTTAATTTATGTTTAAAAAAATATTTACCAGAGAAGTCCTAACAGAAGCTAATACAGTTACAATAGATTATTCAAGCCGCCCTCAGGTATGTGGTTTTACCATTGACTCTAGTAGTAGTAAAGATTTAGATGATGCTATTTGGATTGAAATTATTAATAATGGTGCAATTTTAAGTATTCATATCACAGATGTCTCTGCTTATGTTCATAAAAATAGTGCCTTAGACAAAGAAGCATTAACAAGAGTGGAAACTGTCTATTTAGCTAAAGGAAATATTCCTATGTTTCCCAGAATCTTGTCAGAAGAAAAAACTAGTCTTTTAGAAGGAAAACATCGCCCTACATTAACTGTAAAAATAACTTTAGATTCTAGTGCTAATATTGTTAATACTGAAATCCAAGAAACCTTATTAATTAGTATTAAAAGATTTGCTTATGAAGAGGCAGATTTAACTTTAATTTCTCCATCAAAACAATTATATCCTCTTTTAAAATATTGCGAAATTTGGGCTAAAAAATTAAATTATCTTCGTCAAGATAGAGGGGCAATTGGTTCAATGTCTATTGGGGATTTAAACTTAGATGAAGAAGGAAATATTACTAAAGAAATTCAATATAATAGTCAGCAAATTATCGCTGAATTTATGATTTTAGCTAATATGGCTATTGCTAATTTTTTATTAGAAAAAACCCAGCTAGGAATGTATCGCAATCATAAAGCAGGAGAAATTCCTGAAGATAGAAACACTTTTATCAAAAGTTTAAGAGATTTAGGTAGTAGCGAATTAATTAGAAAATATTTACAATCCCATCTTAAACCTGCGGTTTATCAAGAAAATTGTGAAGGACATTTTGCTTTAAATTTAGATAGTTATTGTCACTTTACTTCTCCTATTAGAAGATATGCAGATATAGTTAATCATCGCATTATTAAGTCTATAATTAAAGGAGAAAATATTCCATATACTCAAGAAGAATTAGAAAAAATAGCCAACCATCTTAATGAGTATCGCGAACAAACTCGTCAAACTAAAAAAGAGATTATGAAAGCAAAATCACAAGCTATAATTAATCAAAATCTGCAAGATGAATCTATTTATTCTCGTTTATCAGCTAAAGAATTTACTAAACTTTTAGAGGTAGCTAATGATGAGAATATTGGTAAACTATTACCTGAAATAATTAATAGATTTAATAAAAATACTTTAACTCTTAAAGATGTCGCTTTAATCATTTTCAAGCATGAATTAAAACTCGAAGAATTAAAAGATTGGGGGGACAAAAATCCTTCAGATTTTCTCCAAGCTTTAAATTCAATTGCTAGACAAATGGGCAAACAAGTAGATTTTATTTATGAAGAATTATCTGCACCTCCTTTTGCTGCATGGTTAGTGGTAGATGATGAAACTACTTTTAATCCTGAAATTGCTAATTCTAAAAAAGAAGCTAAACAATCCGCAGCTTCTCAATGGTTAGTGGCATTTTGTGAAGAGGAATTAGTAACAATTGAAGAAAGAAATTTCAATTTTCAAAATACATCAAAAATAGAAAAAAATACAGACAATACTAATAATTTGCTAGCAATACAAAATGACGAAATTGAGGAAGAAGAAGAATGGATTGAAGATGAAGATTATTTTTGGGGAGAAGAATTTAATGAAGAATATATTAACGAAATTTTTGAATCTTCTGACAATTCTATTGCTATTTTAAATAATCTTTCTCAACAGTTAAGTTGGCCTGTGCCTAACTATAAATATTCGTCATTAGCAAATGGTTTTCAATGTATAGTAACTCTTATTTTAGAAGATAAAACTTTTACCAATAAAGGTAATGGTAAAAGCAAAAAAGAAGCTAAACAATTGGCAGCTTCTAGTTTATTAAAGAGGTTAAAACAAACTTTTGCTTATTCCTCTTTTGATTAAATTTCTGTTAGATTTCTGTTAGATTTCTGATGAAAAAACATTGATTTCTATTGGCTATAAATGGTCTAAATTATTGCTCATTTAAAGACCAATCGTAATCAAGATAATTAACTCGATAATTTCCTTCTTGGAGATATTCTTTTTCTTCTGCTGGAAGATATTTACTGATATAATTTAATACTGCTTTTTCGCTATTATTACCACTAAACTTGCCGGTAAATTTATTACTATCTACTCCATAACTTCCCTCCCAATCTTGACCATACCATTTATAAATGGAAGAAAGACTAACCTCTTTATTATTACGATCGATGGCGAAACCTTGAGGACTTTCAGCAAATGCTTTTGATTGCTTATCTAGTTGAGCATCCAATTGATCTGGATAGTAAGGCTCGTTTAATAGTATAGGACAACTTATTGCCGCACAAACCAAAGCTACATGGATTCTAGGCTCGTCAAATTTTTGCCTAATAATTCCATGTTCAATTTCATCTAAACTTATTTCTTTTCCAACAACGGGAAATTTAGGACCTTTCCAAGGATTAAAAATATCTCGAATACTAGCAGGAATTGGGTCTTGATTAATGATTAATTGTAATGTTAAAGCATTGTAAGCATTAATTAAAAAAGTTAGTTTCTCTGTTTCACTCCAAGAACTATAAGTTTCAGGATGAACTGCTCCAATCGCTGCTGCAAATTCATCTAGTTTTTGTCGATCTGCTTTCAATCCTTGGTAATCAACTAAACCTTTATCATCAACATATTTTTTCAAAACATCAGCATATTTTTCATAGCTAAATTGTTGTTTAATTGCGGTATTTGTTTTGTCGGAAGAATTTTGAGAATCTGCTCCTAATTCTGGAGCTGAAACACCACAACCGCTTAAGATCACAATAGTGGATAATAAAATGGAAAATGTCTTGAATTTATTCATGATTTAAACTCTCTAATGGTTTGGTAAAATCTCTATATTAACTTTGATAAATTAAGCTTGATAACAGTTCAAAATTAAGTGATAAAATCCTCTAAAAAGGAAAATTTCTGACAAGTATTGAACTTAAAGTAAGATAAAATATTTCTTACAAAAAAACTTTAGGTGCTACCCCTTCTACTTCCGCAGTAAGTTGATATCTAAGTAAATTGATAGCTATCTCTTTTTTCCATCAAAGCCAACTAAAGTTAGATTCACTTTAGAAATTCCTTAAAATTTCCTAATCTTTGTTTTAAGTAACTACAAAACTAGCTTTTAAAATTACCTAAAAATTATCTAAAAAATTATCTAAAAAATTATCTAAAAAATTTAGATATATCACAACTAAATAAAGGTAAATTTGGTGAAGAGATTTCATCATTATTTAAGAAAGTTGCTACTAAAATTAATTTACTATTTTTTCGCCGGTAAACTTCTACTTGTTTTAAAAAACCATCGACGATCCAATATTCTTCTACTCCTTGATTAGAATATAATTTCAGTTTAACTTCTTTATCTCTACGATAGTTTTCTTTGCCAGGTGATAAAACTTCTATTACTAACTCTGGAGCACCAGTTAAATGCTCTGCTTCATCTTCTATATAGTGCAATTTTTCATTACTAATCCAAATAACATCAGGAGATACATTATCTGCTTCAGAAAAAATAATTCTTAGAAAAATTATTACCTCTCCTAATCTTTTAGATTAATTCCAAAGATCTAATTCTTTAAAGATTTTGCCACAAATTTGTTGGTGTTTGCGATGAGGGCTTCTAGTCACAAATAGTTCCCCATCAATTATTTCATAAGAATTTGATTCATTAAAGGGAATAAATGATAAATCTTTAAAGTTCCAAGCTATTTTTTCTATTGATTTAGTCATAGTTTTTAAAGATTAGATAGTAATGTGAGTCTTAAAATTAAAATAATTTAACTAGTAACATCTTTAGATGTATCTAAAACATTATGATTTTCCTTAAAAATAGTCCAAAACCAACCCAACACAAAAGGTAACCACAGAAAAAGTCTTTCTATTGGTGACAATAACCAATCATTAATTCCCAAACTCATGCGATGGGGTAAAATAAAATAAATAAAGGCAGATATACTAACTAAACGCGCCCCTAAATTTCGAGTGACAGTAGCGAAAGGCATTAACCAAGTAAAATACCATAAATGAATAATGGGAGAAAGAGTTAAAAGAGCAAATAAAAAATTACTAGAAAAGGATTGGAAAGTCTTTGTTTTCCATAATAATAACAAAATTGCTAAAGATAAAGGAACAAGATAATACCAATTTGCTTGGCGGGATTCCTCCCAAACTAATGCAAGTAAATAAGGAAATAAGTCAGCACTACGCCCATAAACTACAAATGCAGAATTTGTTGGGATTAATTGACATTCTCCTGAGTAACAAAAGGGTATTGCTGTCAAAATTAAAGGTAAAATTCCACAAATTCCTACCAATACTGCTTTTTTAAATCCTTCTTTTTGCCACGCTTGCCATGCTAAAAATCCTAAAATTGGTAAAGTTATCCATTTAACAGCGATACTAATCCCTAGTAATAAAGCACTAATTAACCAACGAGAAGGGTTTTCTTCGTAATCAAATACTAACCAAGCACCAACTAAAGGTAAAATAAACCAACTGTCATAATGTGCTCCTCCAGCAAATGAATAAATAACTACAGGATTCCAAGCATAAAGAGTTGATTTAAGATACCCAAGTTTCCTACTCAGTTGCCAACAAATCAATAAATCTGCAATAATAAATCCAATTTTAAATAAAATTACACTAGGACTAATAGCAGCGATCGCTCGAAAACCAAACTGAGTAATAGGTGGATAAATAGCAGAAATAGTAGGATGAAGAATTTTCGACCACCATTCAGGGCGAATTGATTCTAATTCAGGAGCAATGGGAGGGAAATCATATGGACTAAAACCTTGATTTTGGATATAACCTTCCCAAAGATATCGCCAAATATCCTCTCCCGGTTCCATTGGTAAAAGAATTAATCTGGTAATAATTGCCACACTCCAAAACCATATACCTGTAAGAGATGGCAATTTCCATGAAAGAATAAAGCCCAAACTCATCACGGCAATGCCTTTCCAGAATTGGGGAACCATTCCCGCAATGGTAAAATCTCCATAAGGAAAGCTCAAAAAAGCACCCATAACCAATAAAAAAGTGCTTAAGATCAATAAAATTTTTTTTGGTTTGAGAAATTGATTCAAAATTTTACGCCAGTATAAATAACCAATAGTTTTAAGAATAATTGTAGCTGCTTTAATGGTACCTTGGATGGTGCCGGAGATTTTAGATTTACCCCCTTGTCGTTGATGATAATCCACAGGGATTTCCAGAATTTGCAAGTTAGACTCGATGGCTTTAACCTGCATTTCTACTGTCCAACCAAAATTGCGATCGTTCATTTCCATTGCTTCTATAGCGTTGCGATGAATCAAACGTAAAGGCCCGAGATCGTGATATTGGTATTGCCAGCCTAAATAAATCAGTAGAGTAGACAATTTATTGCCAAAACGTTGAACAGGAGTCATAGCGTTTCTCCCTGCAACAGTAGCGGTGCGATTGCCGACAATAAAATCGTAATTATCTCTTTGCGCAAGAAACTCTGGCAATTGGCTTAAATCATCACTGCCATCTCCATCACAGAATAAAATCCACTCGATTTCAGGGGGAAGCTCTTGTAAACCACGCCAACAGGCTTGCCCATAGCCTAAAATTGGTTCAAAAATCACTTCTGCACCGGCTGATTTAGCAATGTTTGCACTTTTATCTGTGCTTCCATTATCTATAATTCTAATTTTGGTAAGATTATATTGTTTTAATGAGGCAATTACGGAGGCAATGGTTTCTTCTTCATTATAAACAGGAATAATGGTGAGAATATTATTATAAGATTTGGTTGAAGATATAGTAGATAGTTGAGAAATTTGATCAGACATCCTAACTTTTATTTTCCAGTATTTTAAGCCTTACTAGCTCTTATCATTATATAAAAATTTGAATGGATATAACTGGATTCGAACCAGTGACCTCTACGATGTCAACGTAGCGCTCTAACCAACTGAGCTATACATCCTAAATTGTACATTTATTTATTGTAGCATAAAATTTCGAGAGTGCCAAGAATATTTTAAATTGAGCAACATATTTTCAAAAGTACCTATTTACAGTGGATTTGAGGGGGTAACTTGGAGTGTAGTTTAAAATCTACTTTATAAATTAGCTCTCAAAACAAGTTTGACAAACCTACGGCAATGCCGTATATAATGGACCCATGCAAAGTGTTGTTGAAATGCCCGAATTTATAAGGTGTGCCAAGAAATTAGGTATATCCGATGATGAGCGTGAAAGCATTATCGATTTGATTGCGGCTAATCCAGATATAGGGGAGGAAATAGTCGGTACCGGCGGTATGCGAAAAGTGCGTGTAGCTGCCAAAGGTAAGGGAAAAGGTGGTGGATACCGCGTCATTACTTTTTTCAGCGGCGTTGATATACCTGTATTTCTGATGAGTGTTTATGCAAAAACCCAGAAAGAAAACATGACAGACAAGGAAAAGAAGATCCTGAAAACTTTGTCTAGTAGTATTGTTGAAATGTATAGGAGGAAAAATACATGAGCGAATTAGGTGAAAGTCTCATCAAGGGAATGGAAGAAGCACTTGCCTTTGCTAGAGGAGAAGACAACGGCTCTGTTGTTCATATCCCCGAAGAAATTAATGTCCGGCGTATCCGTCTTAAGCTCAATATGAGTCAGAACGTCTTTGCTGATTATTTTGGGGTTTCCCTAAGAACCCTCCAAGATTGGGAGCAAGGCCGCCGTGTGCCATCGGGCCCATCAAGGAATTTTCTCAAAGTTATCGATCATGAGCCGGAAGCTGTGCATCGAGCTTTGACCAGTTCTCTGCCAAAAACTCAACAGAATAGTAGCTCGCCATAAAACATGATTGAATTACGAAAAAAAGGATAGTTTTGACGCTCTAATATCAATTTTCGCGCAAGGTTCAAAGAGATAAGCTTTTTAAGGAATATAAGAGCCAAGACTATCCTGTTATTAAACCAACGATTTTTTCTGATAAGGAATCTAATATCAATTTTCTAAAGTAGTGATAGAGTTGATCTCAAATTTTTTTTCCCAGTAGATAGGACAAAATCGAGGTAGGAGAATTTTCTTCTTCTCTGTATTTCCATGTCAACTTATATATTACGTAATTTCCATTATCAATCTTATTTTTCATATCCATATCCAAAGTACGCAATAGTCCTGATTTACCTTTATCGTAGAATTCAGTATTGGGTTTCATTTGTTTATAAAGTTTTAGAAGTTCTTTATCTGAATTAATTAGCTTGGCAAAAATATAATGAAAAGTAAAGTATGGATAGACTTTGAAAACTTTTCTAACTAACCATGAAGACCAAAATCTAGTTGTTTTATACTTACGATTTAAAAATTTCTCTAAAAATTCAACTCTTTTTTTGAAAATAGTTTCTTCTTTATCATAAAATTCGTTATCTTCATAAAAAGAGGTTAATTTCTCAGCTGTTTTTGTTACAATAAGATTATCAGGTTCTGCCGCAAGAAACCAAGTAAAGATCCAACCATAGCTCCTAGTTCTATAAGAAAAGGCAAAGAAACCCGCTTCTAAATGATTGCATAACCATTTATTTAAAGGTTGTCTACATAGACAGGTCGCATCAACCCAAACACCTCCATGTTTTGCAAGCAATTGGAGTCTGATTAGATTTGATAGATGATTTTTGGAGATTTTGCTCAACTTTTCGTCAGATAAAGAAATGGTAGTATAATTTTTCCAAGAATTTTCATCTAAAAATATCACTTCCCAGTCAGGATTATACTCTTTCCAAGATTTATAACACTGTTGAACTACAAAAGGGGTTTCTGAAAAACCTTGAAGCCATAAAAACCAAATTTTCTTTGGAATTGAAATATCCACCATTGATCTTATTTATACTTTTTTTGGAATATAATTAATATTATTACAATGGTTGTGCTTCAGTAAAATGTTGCTGCACAAAGGAGCGGATACTGTTGGTTAAGGTAATACAATCATCAAACAAACAGAATTATTGAACCA
>JANQIW010000084.1 GCA_028281945.1 Prochloraceae cyanobacterium PL24a_bin.78 | reverse complement strand
AGATATTTATTACTTAATTTTTTACTTTTTTAACCTTTAGAAATTTAAATAGTTGAGATAAATGATCATTAATCTAAGTAATAACAGAATTGATAAAATATTATTACCTATGAAAATAAACTCTCTAAGTATCTCAACATATCCATATACTAAAAACCATAAATCTATTTAGCAATAGATCTTACTCAAAGCTTTAAAATGCTTCCTCCTCTGAATAGTTACTCACAGAATTGGGATTTATATCTTTTTTAGAACCTAATAGATATAAACGATCGACTCTAATCACTGGTTTAGAACGATTAGCACCGGTATTGCGATCGCTCCAAGTTTCAATTTTCAAAGAGCCAGTAATACCGATTAAACTTCCTTTTCGGACATAGTTAGAAGCTATTTCAGCGGTTTTGTCCCAGATTTCGAGGTCAAACCAATCAGGCTTGTCATTTTTGCCACTTAGACGATTGACAGCTAAAGTTAGCTTACAGAGATGTTTACCAGATTCGTTAATCTAAGCATAAAAGTCACCTTTCATACTCGACTTCAAAACGGTACGTGAAAGTTTCCCTTCATACCGCTTCTCTTTGATAACTTTTTTAGAGCATTATTCATCTATTTTTTTATCAAAGTGTGTACGTCTGCATATCCAAATCATTACAATTTGGCTTTAGCTTCTTACACAATCCTTCTCTCAATAGGCTTACGCTGGTTACTACTCCTAAATTTAAGCAATTTAAACTAAATAAATAATACTAAAAACAAGGAAAAAATAACTTTTATAAATCACTAAGTCTTACTTCTTAGATCATTTTTCCAAAAGATTGAGAGATATAAGTTGTCTAAAATAGGGAAATTTTACTAAATCAAAAAGGAAGAAGTTTAGAACAAATATACTAAGATAGAGATAATTTGTATTCTCCCAATCTCCCATTCTCCCATTCTCCCCATCTCCCAATTCCTCCCATTTACTTAATCTAGAGGAGAGCCTATCAAGAGTTATCCCGTTCCCATTAACCATAATTATTATCCTTAGAGTCTCTCTGTCCTCCGAGTCTATGTAGATGTACCCAGTTAAACTATTTTACATTTCTGGTACTTTAGACTATTGCTGTTTAGCCGTAGCCTATCAGCTCTAATTTGGCTACTGAAAATTTCACGAAGGTTATAAACAAGAGTTTCTATTCGTACTCATAGATAATTTGCTAGACAGGATTCACCGCTTAAGAGCTAACAGTTACTGCCATTTAATCCAGCTTCAGAGTATGGTTTACCAAAAGCCAAATCTCTGTGGATTATGCTTTCACCCTTACATCTAGGGGATAGGACTTTCACCTACAAAGTTAATGAGTTGTCAAGGTATAGCCATACTGACTTAATTTAAATTAGTAATAATTACATAATCTCGACCAAAACTTGATGAAATTGACTGTGTTATTGGAAACTAAAGATTAAATATATTACCTTTGTTAAGAGTATGGTAGAACTTGATTGAGTTCTAGAGTTTTCAAATCTTAATCATAATCTGTTTTGAGATAGATTATGGAAAGATAAAAATTATACCTAGCTAGGTTTACGTTGACTTACAATGGCATAGTAGACCTTTCATCTAAGAAGATTAAAATTTTACCAAAGTAGATAGTCAACTTTGACCTAAACGGATCGCACAAAATATCGAATTTCAGGATCTTTGCCAGCACGGCCGACAAGATTAACAAGATTTAGACTCATAGTATTTCAATCATTGATTCTTTAAATATTTTAACTCGATTTTAACTCTTGTGGCTTGTTCTCTTAGTCTTGATTAAGTTATAGATTTGGCAAAAGCTTTTGATGATCATTCGGTAACAGTTGGGAATTATTTAGTTTAAAATTTGTCCTATCTTCCAACTAATATAGTTGTAGATTGTTTCTGTTTTTATAATTTTAATCAAACTCAAAAATCTCGTCTACTCAAATCTGAAGTAACCAATATTTAGAAACATTAAGGAGCATCAAAACAAGTGGGCGTATTAAGTATATTATCTTTCTCTCGGGATATGGGGATCGATCTAGGAACTGCTAATACTCTAGTATATGTACCAGGAAAGGATATTGTTCTAGATGAACCTTCCGTTATTGCCATCGATCAAACCAAAAAAATTCCTTTAGCAGTTGGTCACGATGCCAAAAAAATGTTAGGTAGAACTCCTGGGAATGTAGTTGCCATTCGCCCTCTAAGGGATGGTGTAATTGCTGATATTGAAACGGCAGAACTAATGCTGGAAGAAT
Organism: Prochloraceae cyanobacterium PL24a_bin.78; assembly: GCA_028281945.1. Taxonomy (GTDB): domain Bacteria; phylum Cyanobacteriota; class Cyanobacteriia; order Cyanobacteriales; family JANQIW01; genus JANQIW01. Next base: position 8,741 of record JANQIW010000084.1, on the reverse strand, counting down.
TTATCAAACGTGCTCAAGATGGTAATCCCTTAGTTCGATCGCGAGTTGTCATTGGAATTCCTAGCGGTATTACTAAAGTAGAACGTCGAGCGGTAATGGAAGCAGCAGGAAGAGCGGGAGCCAGAGAAGTATTCTTGATTGAAGAGCCTGTAGCTGCGGCAATTGGAGCAGGATTACCTGTAGAAGAACCAACTGGTAATATGATTATCGATATTGGTGGTGGTACAACGGAAGTTGCAGTATTAAGTTTACAAGGGGCAGTAATTAGTGAATCCGTCCGTGTTGCAGGAGATGAATTAACTGATTCTATTGCTCAATATATGAAAAAAGTTCATAATTTGATCGTTGGGGAGCGTACTGCTGAAGAAATTAAAATTAAAATTGGTTCTGCTTATCCTACTGAAGAAGAAGAGCCGATGATGGAAGTGAGAGGTTTACATATGCTCTCAGGTTTGCCACGAACTGTTACCATTAAAGGACCAGAAATTAGGGAAAGTATGTCTGAGCCTCTTTCTGTAATTGTAGAAGCTGTGAAACGCTCTTTAGAACAAACTCCTCCTGAATTAGCGGCTGATATCATCGATCGAGGTATTATGTTAGCTGGTGGCGGTGCTTTACTTCGAGGACTTGATACTCTCATTGGTCATGAAACAGGTATTGTGACTCATATCGCTGAAAATCCTTTAAAATGTGTGGTTTATGGTACAGGTAGAGTTTTAGAAGATTTCAAGCGTTTAAATAGGGTATTTATTGAAAGTTATGGTAGATCTTAATTCTTTTTCATTTAGCAAAAAGATTAACCACCTTCTTACTTATACAAAAACAAAACTGTTTTTCTGCTAGAAAAATATTTGGCAAGAAGGAATAATTGAGATGTCAAAGTCGTCTCAGATAATAGAATTACCATTTAAAGTTCTTATAAGTTTGACTTTTGATTGAAAACAAATTGATTGATAAGTAGAATTTGCTAGATATTTCTTGGTTATATCAATTTTATAAATTAATGATAGAGTTAAAATTTCCTAATTTTAGGATAATTAATAATAACTTTTTTTCCTTAATTTCAAGATCAACAACTACTTCCTATTCCACCCATTCCAGCCATTCTTTATCTCCATCACTATTAAAGAAAAAGGATATTATAGAAGTCTTGGGTTATATTGTTATTTAGCAAAATTACTTTTGTGGAACATTCTAATTTATGTTTAGAGTAAATCGTTGGTGGGAACGTTATGGACTAAAAGTTATCTTAACGATATTTGTCTTATCCATTGGTTGGGTATTACGTCAAACTCAAGGAAGTATTATTTCGGAAATTTATTATTTTATCTTTAGTTCTCCCAATTCCCAACCAAGACAAGAATCTTTGGAGTTATTAACCAATGCTCGCATCTTAGAGTTAGAAATTCAATTAGCTGAACTTAAAAGTCAAAATCAAAAATTACAAGAGCTGGTGGGTTATGTTGAATCTCTTGATGAAACTACTATTGCAGCCCCTATTATCGGACGTAGTCCAGATTCTTGGTGGCAACAAGTGACTATTGGTGCAGGTTCATCTGATGGAATTAAGGAAGGTTATGTGGCAACGGGAATCGGAGGTTTAGTGGGAAGAATCGTAAATGTTACTCCTAATACCAGTAGAGTTTTATTAATTAGCGATGCTAATTCCCGTATTGGTAGTACTATAAGTCGTAGTAATTATCTCGGTTTTATTCAAGGAGAAGGTACAAAAATGGCAGTTATGCGTTTTTTTGAAAAAGTCTCTGATGTTAAGCCAGGGGATACTGTGACGACTTCATCAGTAAGTCGTTTGTTTCCAGCTGGATTACCTATTGGCAAAATTAAATCTATAGACTTGAATAAAAGTCCTGCTCCTGAAGCAATTGTTGAACTAACTGCTCCTTTAAATAATTTAGAATGGGTAGTTATACATCCTTTTGAACCACAATTTTAATGTTTAATCGGTTTAACTTTTCTCAATTTCCGAAGGTTTTAATCAATTTGATTGATTGGTTAATTATTGTTCTTTCCGCATTATTATGCTTACTTTTGAGTCCGACTCGTATGCCTGGAATGGTACTTTTGGGGATTAGTCCTAATTGGTTGTTGATTTGGCTAGTAACTTGGAGTGTTAAACGTAGTATTTTTCAAGCTACTATAGCAGGGATAACTTTAGGATTGATTCAAGATGGCATTTCATCATTTAATCCTACCCATGTTGTTAGTTTGGTTGTGGTTGGTGTTATTTCTTCGAGAATTCAAAAACATCGTTATCTTCAGGAAGATTTTATTTCTATCGCTATTATTGTCTTTTTTATGGTTATGATTTCTGAAACTATTACTGCTTTTCAGTATATTATTCAAGGTTTTCGGCCTATTGAAAGCATTTGGGATGATTTTCAACGCATTAGTTTGACTTCGGCGATTCTTAGTAGTCTTTGGGCACCTGTTATTTATTATCCTCTGAATCTTTGGTGGGAAAATCTTAAAAATTAAAGAATAAATATCCATTTATACTATTGTATATTCAAGTTTTTTGGACAAATTGTTTTACCAAAAATTGAGGAAGAATCAATGGTGACATTTCAAGTTAGTGGAAGAATTTATGAAATCGAAACCGGTGAGGGAATTCCAGATTTAGTTGTCAAAGCTTTTGACAAAGATTTTTTTAAAGATGATGACTTAGGGGAAACTTTTACTGATAGCAAAGGTAACTTTGAAATTATTTACAACAAAAAAGATTTTGGAGGAAGATTTGAAAAAAATCCTGATCTTTATGTTGTGGTAAAGACTCCCGAAAATAACCACGTCTTATATACTAGCAAAAAAAATATTCGTTCTCAAGCAAGTACGAGAGAATATTTTGAAATAGGAATTTCTAGTGCTAATTTAAACCAAAGATATTCACGAAAAGATGATAAACAATTACTCAAAGTTTTGATTGGAATTGCTTGGATTGATGGGATTTTAGAGCCTGGAGAAGAAAAATATCTGAATCAAATGGCAACTAAAACAAAACTAACCAACGATCCAGAAATCAAAGCTCTCTTAAAACAACCAGTAACACCAGAACAGTGTTATGAATGGTTGCAAGACTATTTAGGTAAAAATCCTAGTGATGAAAAATATCAAGAACTATATGAAAACATGACTGTTTTAATGGCTAGTGATGCTGAAATAGATGCCGAAGAAACAGAATTACTCCAGTTTTTATCAGATAAAAAGACTCGCCAACAAAAACTTAAAGAACGTTTAACCAAAATTATTCTAAATTCCAAATTCCTAAAAGCAGTTATTAGTGATACTGGAGAAGGTGCAAAAATATCTAATCAAGGGGTAAGAAATGCTGGTTATTATGCTCGGATTCCTAATCTAATCTTAAGCCAACTCTACACTCGCGAAAGTGATCCCTTGCTCAAAGATGATATGAATAAAATCTATCTAGACGATAATTTTGCGCCAATACAAAAAGAAAGTGATATTGAAGAGTTAAAGGTAATTGGAGAAATTCCCCCACAACTTTCGGGGATGTTTCTGCGCAATGGACCCAATCCTCAATTTGAACCTCTTGGGCTTTATCATTGGTTTGATGGAGATGGGATGATACACAAAGTAACTATCAACAATGGCAAAGCTAGCTACTGCAATCGCTATATTCATACTGAAGCATTTAAGATTGAAAAACAAGAAGGTAAAACGATTTGGCCTGGTTTAATGAATTTGCCTCGGTTTGATGGGCCTCACGGTATTATGATGAAAAATGTTGCTAATACTTCCCTAGTCTGGCATTCTGGCAAATTGTTAGCTCTTTGGGAAGCAGGGGAACCTTATATAATCAATCCTTTTACTTTAGAAACCATCGGCTCTTATACTTTTGATGGCAAACTTGAAAGTACTTTCACAGCACATCCGAAAATAGACCTAGTGACTGGTGAAATGATGTTCTTTGGATGTTCTTTTATTATGCCTCCTTATTTACAATATGGCGTAATTTCACCAGAAGGTGAAATTTTACACAATGTGCCGATGGATTTATCTAGTCCAGTAATGATGCACGATTTTGCAATTACTGAAAAATATACTATATTTTTAGACTTACCCCTAGCTTTTGAGCCAATGCGAATGATGGAAGGTAATTTACCTATCATTTTTCAGTGGAAACGTCCTAGTCGTATTGGAGTTTTGCCTCGTTATGGAGATAATAAGAGTATCCGTTGGTTTACAATTCCTCCTTGTATGGTGATTCATACTGCTAATGCTTACGAAGAGGGGGATGAGGTTATCCTTGTGGCTTCTCGTATGAGTTATTGTAATCTTTTAATGCCTTTTTATAATGAAAATAACAGGCTTGGAGAAATCGATCTGGAGACTCTTAAGTTATATCGTTGGCGTTTGAATCTTAAAACTGGTTCAGTCAATGAAGAAGTTATTGATAGTGTGCCTAATGAATTTCCTCGGATTGACGATCGCCTCATGGGGCGAAAAATGCGATATGTTTATGCTTCCAGGGTTGCAGGATATATGAAACCAAAACCACTTTTTGATGGTATTATCAAGTATGATTTGGAAACTGGTAGTACTGAAACTCACGAACTAGGAAGAGGAAGGTTTTGTGGTGAGTGTACTTTTGCACCTAATCCTGATGGAAAAGATGATGATGATGGCTGGTTATTAACTTTTGTTTGGGATGCAGTGGCTAAACAGGCTGAATTGCTAATAATTGATGCCCAAGATGTAACAAATAAGCCGATGGCACGGGTGCTGATACCAGAAAGGGTGCCTTATGGTTTTCACGCTACTTGGCTTCCTTCTGAAGTTTTGCCAACTTTCTGATAAAATTAAAGAAAGAATTAAGGAGCTAATTTAAGTATGTATGTATTGATGGAAGCTGCTTCTGGTGGGAAATTCCCTATTTATTTTGTAGCAGTTTATGTGATTGGATTTATTGCTGCTGTTGGCATTGGTTCCATTGCTTGGTACAATTCTAAACGCCCTGCTGGTTGGGAAAATGCTCAGCGTCCAGATTATGTTCCAGATATGAAATCAAAAGAAAATTCTCAAGATTCTAATTCATAAATCATAATTTATTAATCTTTAATTATATGGAGTTTTCTTTGCCTCTAGTTAAAATAATAACTGAGAGGCTAATATTTGTTTACTGAATATGGATAATTATTTAATCAATAAGTTTTTAGAAGATTTAAAAAATCCTGATCAAGAAATTCGCGATCGTGCAACTGCCGAATTTTGGAAATATTGGTTTCTAGAAAAGGGTGAAGTTGGGTTGAATTCTCTTGAAGAAGCTCAATTTAATTTAGATTTGGGTGATTTTAAAAAGGCTGAAGAAATCCTCAATCATATTATCGAAACCCAACCTGATTTTACTGAGGCTTGGAATCGACGAGCAGTGTTATATTATACTTTGAAAGATTATTTACGATCAAAACAAGATTGTCAAAAGGTAGTAGAATTAATGCCGATTCATTTTGGCGCATGGCATGGTTTGGGATTGTGTAATTTTGCATTGGAAAATTATCTAGAAGCAATTGCTGCTTTTCGCAAGGCTTTAGAAATACAACCTTATGCTTTAATTAATCAAAAGCTAATTTTAGAATGTACGACTAGATTAAATTAGCTAAACTAAAATAATTAAGATTTTTCTTCTCAGAATAAAGTTTAAAACTATAAAAAATTAACAATGTTTCTCAAAAATATTATCAAACAAACTAATAATAATTTATCTCCAATTATCAAACAATTTGAAGCAGTTGTCGGTAAAAAATGGGTGGTAAAAACTAAAGCAGAATTGCTAACTTATGAATGCGATGCTTTAACGGCTTATCGTCAAAAACCTTCTATTGTTGTTCTTCCCAATACCACTGAAGAAGTTGCTGAAGTTGTCAAAATTTGCCATGAAAATCAACTGCCTTGGGTAGCTCGAGGGGCGGGTACCGGCTTATCTGGAGGTGCTTTACCAGTAGAAAATTGCGTTTTAATTGTTATGGCGAGGATGAAACAAATCCTAGAAATCGATTTAGAAAATCAGCGAATTGTAGTCCAACCAGGAGTAATAAATAACTGGGTGACACAAGCAGTTAGTGGTGCGGGATTTTATTATGCACCGGATCCTTCTAGTCAAATAATTTGTTCTATTGGTGGTAATGTTGCTGAAAATTCAGGTGGAGTTCATTGTTTAAAATATGGCGTAACAACTAATCATGTTATGGGTTTAAAGTTGGTAATTCCTGATGGTTCCATCAAAAATGTTGGGGGCAAAATTCCAGAAATGCCTGGCTATGATTTGACGGGTTTGTTTGTGGGATCCGAGGGAACTTTAGGGATTGCTACGGAAATTACCCTTCGCATTCTTAAAACTCCTGAAGCTATTTGTGTTGTCTTAGCAGATTTTACTTCCATCGAAGCTGCTGCACAGGCGGTATCTGACATCATTAGTGCTGGGATGATTCCTGCGGGTATGGAGATGATGGATAATTTTAGTATTAATGCGGTGGAAGATGTGGTGGCTACTAATTATTATCCTCGTGATGCTAAAGCTGTTCTTTTGGTGGAGTTGGATGGCTTAGAGGTGGAAGTTAGTACTAATAAAGAACGAGTGGCTCAGATTTGTAAGGATAATGGGGCGAGAAGTATTACTTCAGCACGGGATTTGGATACTCGCATGAAGTTATGGAAGGGCAGAAAGGCGGCTTTTGCTGCTATGGGTACAATTAGTCCTAATTATTTTGTCCAAGATGGGGTGATTCCTCGCACTAAGTTGGCAGGAGTTTTAGAGGAAATTTCTGCTTTAAGTCAGGAGTATGGTTATGAAATTGCTAATGTTTTTCATGCGGGAGATGGTAATCTTCATCCTTTGATTCTTTATGATAATTCTGTTGAGGGTTCTTTTGCTAAGGTTGAAGAGTTAGGTGGGGAAATTTTAAAGCTTTGTGTTAGGGTTGGTGGGAGTATTTCTGGGGAACATGGCATTGGTGCTGATAAGAATTGTTATATGCCGGATATGTTTAGTGAGGCAGATTTGGAAACTATGCAATACATTCGTCAGGTTTTTAATCCTGATGGTTTGGCAAATCCCGGTAAGGTTTTCCCTACTCCTCGCACTTGTGGTGAGGCTGCTAATGCTAAAGTTCAAGCTTTTAAGGGGGTTGATGTGTTTTAGTTATTCTGTTTTTTACAGACGACTCAGGTAACAATGACAGTCCGGTTTTTCAATCAAAGTTTCCACGAGGGTATTTAAGGTCACTGCGGCTAAAAGCCCACCCCCCAAACTCCCCTGAATTGTAATGTAAGGAGAGTTGATCGTCATCAATCGTCGCTTGGCTGGGGGAGCATGGCTAAATCCCAGGGGCATTCCAATCACTAGGGCGGGTTTGATTTGCTTTTGCTCTATCAACTGACAAACTCTCAGCAATACTGAAGGAGCATATCCAATCACTAACACGCTTCCTTGGGGTATTTCTTGTAATTTTTGTTGCCATTGCTTATTTTCCCAGAAGGCTTCTTCGGCTTCATGGACTCTGCTAATATGTGGGTCATTAATGAGGGTTGTCAGGGAACAACCTAAATGGGCGAGTCGGGTTTGATCTAGGGCTAGGAGGATAATAGGGATATCTGTCACTATTGAACATCCAGCTTTGAGAGCATCTCGTGCAGAGGCAATGGCTCCTTGGCTCAACTGAACAGAATCCACCAGACTCACATCGCCACACGCTAACACAAGTTGATGAAGTAAATACCTTGTAATTTCAGAATAATGAGACAGATCCGGAAGCAGGTGTTGTAATGATTCTGAAAAAGCTTCTGGGTGAGTGGTGATCTCGGCATCTAAGTCAAGCCAAAACTGATCTAACTTGCCCATTCCTTCTTGGGCATCAACGTTCAATTGCTTGAGTTGAGCAAGGGCTTGTGCTTGCACCATTTGACAGAGGCGATCGCGCCCAAGTAACCCTTCTAAAGCTGATGCAGTTTGTCGCAATCGGGTAATCTGTTGAATTACCGAACGATATTGCTGTGTCAATTGAGCCATCAAAGTTGAATCACTGGTTTCCTCCCAATGGCTGTTTAAAAGCTGACGAATGTGGGATAGCTGAAATCCTTGTTGTTTCAATGTGACCACAAGTTTCAATCTTTGTACATCCTGCTGTGTATAAAGACGGTAGTTACCCTGTGAGCGGGGTACAGAGGGGAGTAATCCGATTTTGTGATAATGGCGCACCATTCGAGGGGTTACCCCACCCCCAACTGCATCTGTCAGTTCTTTAATGGTTAAATATTGAGTTTTCATATTCTTAGTTTACTTCCAACCTTGACATTGACACTAATGTCAATGTTTAAAATACCAAGGTATTCATTTTACCTATTAAGAATATGGTTTCAAGTACTTCTTTTAAGTTTCGCCTCCCCAATCCAATCCAAGAACATCCCGATGCCTTTGCCGCCCTAGCCTGTGGGATTTTGGTTTTGCTGGGCTGGCAAATGCTCAACCTGGGCTGGATAGGGCTTGCCTTGTTCAGCCTGACAGCAGCTTATGTCATTGGTGGGTTTGACAGTGCTAGGGAAGGTTTAACAACCCTATGGGAAGAGAAAGAATTCGATGTGGATCTATTAATGATTGTTGCCGCCTTGGGTGCCGCGAGTCTTGGGCTATGGCAACGGGAATATTACCTGATTGTAGATGGTGCAGTTTTAATCCTCATTTTTGCCATTAGTGGCGCACTGGAAGG
>JANQIW010000025.1 GCA_028281945.1 Prochloraceae cyanobacterium PL24a_bin.78 | reverse complement strand
CCCGTATCAAAAATTTTTTCCGAGCCAAAATGCCCTACAACTCAGCTTTTCAGCGATTTTTACTTTACATCAATTTTTCTTGGTGCAAGATCTGAGTATAACGTCTTTTATGTTAAAATAGAAATCAAAAAACTTTCATCCTTAATTAAAATATATCAATAACTAAACCAATAAAATCAAAACCAAAAGATAAAAAAATAGATAAATAAACAATGAATATAGAATCATTAAAAAATAAAATTCGCTATGTAACTAATCAACAAGGTATAAAAACCGACGTATTAATCCCTTTAGCCCTTTGGGAAAATATCCTTCAAGCATTTAATAGTGAAATAATACAGGATCAAGACTCAAAAATCCAACTAATAGTAGACTTGAAACAAAGTCTTTTGGAAGCCCAAGAGGGAAAAACCTTTCCTTTAGAAGAACTTTGGGAAGGATTTGAATAATTAATCAAATAGATAGGTTTTAGGTGAAACTTTCAACTCATTATTTATGCTAAATCAGATCAAATCAATATCACAGCTACAGAAATAGAAGAAATTATCAAAGAAACAAGGCTAAATTCCTAGAAAAATTGCCCCAAACAGGTCAAAATAACATATTATATACATTCAGTGTGTAAATTCTAAGAGAATAAAAGAATGGCCCATGTAATTAGTACAGTAAATATGAAAGGTGGAGTAGGTAAAACAACCCTCACTGTGAATCTAGCCACCTGTTTAGCAAAAAATTATAATAAAAAAGTATTAGTTCTCGATCTTGACTCTCAAATTAGTGCCACATTAAGCCTAATGTCCCCCCATGATTTTGCCAAAATTAGGAAGAAAAGGCGAACTTTAAGTTATCTAATAGACAATATTATTAATTATAACCCCTACAGTAAACTAAAAACCGAAGATATTATCTGTCCTTCCATTTGCGAGATTAATCGATTAGAATTATTACCCGGAGATATAGAATTATATGATGAATATTTAGTGTCGGAAATGCTCCACAAACAAACCATAGGTGATGAGCAAAATGATTTTGAAAAAGTTTGGAATAAATTTGAGCGTTCTCTTGTCCAAAAAATTATCGCACCAATTCGAGATCAATATGATTATATTTTAATAGATTGTGCTCCGGGTTATAATCTTTTAACTCGTAGTGGTATAGCAGCGAGTGATTATTATCTCTTACCAGCTCGTCCAGAACCTTTATCCATCGTAGGAATTCAACTATTAGAAAGAAGAGTAGCCAAACTTAAACAAAATCATCAAGAAAATGAAGCTATAAATCTAAATTTATTAGGAATAGTATTCATCGAATCTGGTGGAGGATTGTTAGGAAGATACTATCGTCAAGTGATGAGGCGTGTTAAAGAAGACTTTAGTCCTCAACAATTATTTGAAACTTCTATTCCCATGGATGTCAATGTAGCTAAAGCAGTGGATATGTTTATGCCAGCAGTGATTGCTATGCCTAATTCTAGTGGCTCAAAAGCATTTATTAAATTAACTCAAGAGGTCTTAGCGAAGTTAGCTTAATGTTAATTTCATAAAATACTAATGAAATATTAATGCAAAAAGAGTACCGAAAATTAGTACTCTTTGCAGGGATTTTGCTAGATTAAATGAAACTTAACGATATTTTCAAGGGAAGGTTTAGAAGCTTAAAACCCCATTATTACTTAGTTTCAGAGAATTCAGCATCAATCACATCATCACCACTGTCGGCAGAAGTAGAGCCGTTAGCACCATTATCAGAAGCTCCAGGGGCACCGGGACCTTCGGGTCCACCTACACCATCAGCACCAGCTTGTTGTTGATAGATATTGCTACCAATACTGTAGAGAGCTTGTTGTAATTCTGGCATTACAGTTTTGATCTTCTCATCATCATCGGAAGCAACGGCATCTTTAAGATCTTTAATTAAGTCTTCTGCCTTTTGTTTGTCAGCAGCAGGTACTTTGTCTTCAAGTTCTTTAAGTTGCTTCTCGGCTTGATATACTAAAGAGTCAGCTTGGTTCTTGCGATCGATTTTCTCACGACGCTCTTTATCAGCAGCGGCATTAGATTCAGCCTCATTAACCATACGTTCCACTTCATCATCAGGTAGAGTAGAAGCACCAGTGATACTAATAGATTGCTCTTTACCAGTACCCTTATCTTTAGCCGTTACATTCAAGATACCATTAGCATCGATATCAAAAGTAACTTCAATTTGAGGCACACCACGAGGCGCAGGAGGAATTCCATCTAAACGGAAAGTTCCCAAACTCTTGTTATCTTTAGAAAATTCTCTTTCACCTTGAAGAACGTGAATTTCTACATTACTTTGTCCATCAACCGCAGTGGAGAAGGTTTCGGACTTTTTGGTAGGAATAGTAGTGTTGCGAGGGATAATTTTGGTCATTACGCCACCAAGGGTTTCTACACCAAGAGATAGTGGGGTAACGTCTAACAATAAGATATCTTTTACTTCACCAGCAAGTACACCACCTTGAATTGCCGCACCTACTGCTACCACTTCATCAGGGTTAACCCCTTGATTTGGGTCTTTTCCTAGGATTCTCTTAACTACTTCTTTAATAGCAGGAATTCGAGTAGAACCACCCACTAATACTACTTCATCAATGCGATCTTTGCCAATTTTGGCATCCTGCATGGATTGCTCTACAGGGATGCGACAACGATCGATCAAATCAGAACAAAGCTCTTCAAATTTTGCTCTAGTTAGACCAACCTCTAGATGTTTTGGTCCTTCTGGAGTAGCGGTAATAAAGGGTAAATTTATATCTGTTTGTGTAACACTTGATAATTCAATTTTAGCTTTTTCTGCGGCTTCTGTTAAACGCTGTAATGCTTGCTTATCTTTACGAAGATCGATGCCTTCAGTTTTCCTAAATTCTTCTGCTAAATAATCTACTATTTTCTTATCAAAATCGTCTCCACCAAGGTGAGTATCACCAGAAGTTGCTAATACTTCAAAGACACCGTCTCCTACTTCAAGGATAGATACGTCAAATGTACCACCACCTAAGTCAAATACAAGAATTGTTTCGTTACTTTTACTTTCTAAACCATATGCTAGAGAAGCTGCGGTAGGTTCGTTAATGATTCTTTTTACTTCAATCCCGGCAATTTTTCCTGCGTCTTTAGTTGCTTGACGTTGAGAGTCATTAAAATATGCAGGAACCGTAATTACTGCTTCTGTAACTGTCTCTCCTAAATATTTACTGGCATCTTCGATTAATTTGCGCAATACTTGAGCAGAAATTTCTTCAGGAGAGAATTGCTTGGATTGTGCTGGGCAATCTAATTTGACGTTACCATTGCCATCACGTAAAACTTTATAAGATACTTCAGTAGTTTCGTTAGCTACTTCCTCATTTTTTCTACCGATAAATCTCTTGACAGAGTAAAATGTATTTTGAGGGTTCATTACAGCCTGACGCTTCGCTATTTGGCCTACGAGACGATCGCCATTTTTTGCATAAGCTACGACAGAAGGAGTTGTACGAAATCCTTCAGCATTGGCAATCACTGTAGGTTTTCCACCTTCCATTACTGCTACACAAGAGTTGGTGGTACCCAAATCTATTCCAACAATTTTTCCCATACTATGTGTTACTCCTTGAGACTATATATAGTTATTTTTACTTCGTGATATTAAGTTGATTAATTGCTAGGCTTAATTGCTTAACTATCAAGTCAACTTGATGAAATTTTCAATATTGACTCTGAACTTTAAACTTTATAAAAGATTTAATCTAGATTGGATTTTTCCTGCCCAGAATCTATTACTATTGTGAAGGTTATCTATCTCTTTAAGGTAGTGTAGTTTTCCGAACCTAATAGGACGGTTTATCTTGGTATATTGTCTAGAAATATTGTATTTAGAATAGTATTTCAAATATTATTTAGATTCTTTATTGTATTAAGATTAAAAAATTTGATTTTCCACTTTTTTGGTATTTTGAGGAATTGAAAGGATTATAGGCTTTCATTGTAAGTAAAAAAGCCAATCAAAGGTAGATTTTTATAGAGATAAATCAACCATATTTAGAGTTAGAATATTATTTTTTGGCAAAATTTTTTGTCCTATTCTCTATATAATAACCTCAAAATTATAGGTTTTCTGATATTAGAGATAAATGAGGTAATTTAGATTATTTTAAATTTAGTTCTTACAGCAATTAAATTGATTAATTTACTAACAAAATTTGAGTTTATTTTATAAATAGTTAGTAATTAATTCTTTTTAAAATCTAATTTAATCGATTCTAATCATTTATTTAGATACGTAGTTATATTGAGTTTCAAGTTTCTTAATTCTTACATCCATCATCGATCTTATTAATTCTTACTTTTAATTGATAATCCATTATCTAGAATTTCTGAATAATCCAGACACTATCATAACTATTTTCTAATTCTATTATCAACTTGTATTGCAAACTTTTATTACCAATTTTAGTTGCCAATTTGGGTAATATTGGTGTAGTATAAGAGATCGGAAATAGTTTTAATAAACAGATTATGAAGGCTTCATTTTGGAATCTTTTCAATTATTACAGTAAATATAAAGAAATAGCAATATTAAGCATTGCAGCCGCCAGTCTGTTTGAAATTATCGAATTGGCGATTCCCTATGCCATAGGGCAAATTCTTAATGTTATCTCAAATCAACCAATAGATCAGATCATCTCTAGGATAACTGAGTATCTGTCTAATTTTACAGGTGGTGAAATCAATAGTCAAGACTTATCTTTAGGGATATTACTAGGAATAATTGCTTTAGCCACAGTAGTTAAGGCACCAATTAAACCTTGGTTAAGTGATTGGTTTCATTGGAAAATTCCTTTAGATTCTCGTCGAGATAATTATGAAAAAGTAATCGTAAAAATTCTTACTCTTCCTTTGGGATTTTATGAAGAAAATAACCCAGGAAGAATAGCAGGAAAAATCAATAGAGGAGTTGAAAATCATGTTTGGGTTTATGTAGAAATTGCCTCACAATTAGTTCCTAAATTGATGCGAATTTTGGGAATTTTTATCATTATTTTACTGATTGAATGGTGGATTGCTGTTATCTTTTTAATTACTTTTATCTTGATTCTTTGGCATCTAATAGGTGGTTTACAGGATTTGGTAAAAGAAGAAGGGAAGTTAGATTTATATCGGGAAAATACAGAAAGTCGTTTATCTGAGATTATAACTAATATTAAAACTGTTAAAGCTTTTACTAGCGAATCTAGAGAATTTGCCAGGCTAAAAAAGCGTTTAAATAGACATTCAAACGTGCTAATTAATCGTCTTCATTTAGGTTATGTTAAGTTAGCAACTTGGGAACAAAGTGTAATGCAAATTTCTGTATTTGCTATCTTAGTTTTGACTTTAATTCCAACTCTTAACGGTGAAATTTCTTTGGGGCATTTTGTTACTACCCTCACAATTTCTTCAATGGCATATGCAGAATTGGATCCCATTACAGAAGTATCTGAATCTGTCGCTCGTCGCTATGCAAGTATGATTCGTTTAAATCATTTTATGAAGCTACCAGCAGGGGAGGATGCTGCTAGTTTAGTGCCTGAATATTTGCCGGCTAATCCTTATAAATTTACCGGTAAAATTGAATTAAATAATATTAGTTTCGGTTACGATTCTCAAAGGTTAGTTTTAGAAGATATTAATTTAGTAATAGAACCTTATCAAACAGTAGCATTTGTGGGTCATTCTGGTTCGGGAAAATCTACCTTGGTTAAGCTTTTATTCCGTTATTTTGAACCAACTAAAGGCAAGATTTTAATGGATGGAGATAATATTAAAACCTTAGATATTACTAGATACCGCAAGCGTTTGGCTATCGTTCATCAAGATGTTGATATCTTTAATGGCACTATTTTAGATAATCTTGTTTATGGTAATCCAACTGTTAGTTTAGATCAGGTAAAAGAGGCTTGCAAAATTGCTAAAGTTGATGAATTTATTCACCTTTTACCTCAAGGTTATCAGACAATTGTAGGAGAAAGAGGAGTGCGTTTATCTGGTGGCCAAAAGCAACGTTTGGGTATCGCTAGGGCGTTAATTGTTAATCCTGATATTTTGATTTTTGATGAGGCAACTTCTAGTTTGGATTATGAATCTGAAAGGTATATTCAACTAGCAATGCGATCGATTTTTGGCACTCGCACTACTTTAATTATTGCCCATCGTCTTAGTACAATTAGAGAGGCTGATAAAATTGTGGTATTAGATTCTGGAAAAATTATTGAAGTAGGTAGTCACGATGAATTGTTAAATCATCAAGGCATTTATCATCGCTTACATCATCTTCAAGAAACAGGGGATTTACTTTAATTACTAAAGCTTGTTGATAAAGGAAATAGACTATCATAGGAAAAATGAAATTTAAAGAATACTATTATGACTATTACTTCTAATAAACTAGAAACAGAAATTATTTATCCAGATTCTGATGGTAAACCCATGGCAGAAAGCGATCCTACTAGAAATTATTTATTTTATGCAGTTGCTACTTTAAAAGCTCATTTTAAAGAGAGAAAAGATGTTTATGTATCGGGAAACTTATTTATTTATTATAAAAAAGGAGTACCCAGCGCAGTATTAGCTCCTGATGTATTCGTGATTTTTGGAGTAGAAAATAAGGAAAGAATGAGCTATAAAGCGTGGGAAGAAAATAATAAGTTGCCTAATTTTGTCTTGGAAAGTACTTCTAAAACAACTCAAGAGAATGACGAAATTGATAAGCCCATGAAATATGCTTCTTTAGGGGTAGAAGAATATTTTCAATATGATCCTACAGGGGATTATTTGAAATATCAGTTAAAAGGTTCTCGTTTGATTGATGGCGTATATCAACCAATTGAAAGAAAACAACTAGAGAATGATATTATCTCTATTCCCTCAGATGTTTTAGGATTAGACTTACGTTTAATAGCCAAAGAATTAAGATTTTTTGATCCTATAAAGAATAAGAAACTTTTAAGCTATGAGGAAATGGAGTTAGAAAAACAACAAGCTCAACAAGCTTTATTAGATGCTATCCCTCGTATGTATGCTCTCGGTTTGAATGCTGAAAAAATTGCAGAAGCTTTGAATTTACCTGTGGATTTAGTAAGAGAAAATTTATCATAATTAAAATTCCATTACCTTTTCCTAGCATTATTGAAAGTAATCTTCTATAGTTTAATTGGCAAAAATTAATTTATCCTAATTATTTTTCTTAAGCCATAGGTAATATTGCTAAAAAACGATTTTTTTTTGTAAACTATAGATGGTTCAATTTTTTATAAATTTAATCTTACCATTCCAGCATTTTTTTTGACTCAATTTCATTTTCAATTTAAAAGAACATTAAGAGGGAAAATCTTGTGAAATTATTAGACTATGCAAAAGAACATTTAGTTAAAACTCTTATATCTGTTGTCGTATTTAGTGTATTAGGCATTACTGGTGGTAAAATAATTATTAATAACTTTTTTGGATCAGAATCTAATGTCGTAGAATCACCACAAGGAGGAAGCAAACCCAATACAAATCCAAACAAAAAGATTAAAATTCCAGAAAATGAGTATAATCAAACTCTACAAAATTTAAGGATTTTAGAGGATGAAAATAATAAGCTTTTAGAAGAGATAGAAAGTTTAACAACCATAAATACTACCCTTGAAGACGAAAAAAATCAATTGCTTCAAGCTAATCAAGATTTGATAAATAATGAGAAAACACTTAGTGAAAAGATTGAAAATCTTGAAAATGAATTATTAATAATAGGAAGACTTCCACAACCTAAAATAGTTCAAAATGGAGAATCTTATTGGGTAGAAAAAGGAAAACCTATTTATGCTATCAATAATTCTAATTATTTTTTATTTACAGGAATAAAATCCTTTCAAAGGATAAATTCTCGTGTAAAGTTGGATCGATTAGTAAAGGATTCTCGTACTAATGAATATTCAATTAAAGAAGAAAGTTATAGTCCTAATTTTCCAGCCGGAAACTTTTTGAAATTTAACGTAAAAAAGGGTGATTCTTACCAAAATTGTACTATTACTCTTATAGATACTAAAGTCGAAGAAAACAGAGAATTTGCAAATATGTTAGTACAATGTAATTAAAATATCGCTTATTATCAAATTACTATTAATTATTTTCAGGAAGTTTGATAGAAACGAAACTAGGCAATAAATTATACTATGTGGAGGCAATACTGCTAACTCCCTCAATATGAAAGTTAAAGTAGATTTTTTTTCCCAAAATCCACCTTCCTTGTCTCCCTTGTCTCCCTTCTCTTTTCTCCCCTCTCTTTTTGTCTCTAAAAATAGATGGAATTAGTAATATTTATCGGCATCCAAGCATCCGGAAAATCATCTTTTTACCAAGAAAAATTCTCCCATACCCATATTCGTATCAACTTAGATATGCTAAAAACTAGGCATCGAGAGAGAATATTATTTACTGCTTGTTTGGAGGCAAAACAACCTTTAGTTGTGGATAACACTAATCCTTCTATTGAGGATAGAAAGCCTTATATTCTACCTGCGAAAGAAAATAATTTTCGAGTAGTAGGTTATTATTTTCAACCTGATTTAGAAACCTCCAAAAAACTCAACCAACAACGGCAAAGAGTTGTGCCATTAATAGGGATATATTCTACCTACAAAAAACTCATTATCCCAACTTTTGAAGAAGGATTTGATGCCCTTTATTCTGTAAAAATTAACCCTAATAATATTAACCCTAATAATATTAATCCTAATAATTCTTTTATCCTAGAGGAATTAAACCATGAAATTTGATGAACTAGATACTAAAATGCGCATATTTGAAAGAGGAAACGATTTTTGTGTTTTACTAGGAATATTCTAAGGAAAAAATTAATCATCATTTGAGATAATCAACTCTTGAAAATCTTCTAAAGAATTTACACTAATAGTTTCAATATGAAGTTTTTGTAGTTGAGTAATATCAGAAA
Organism: Prochloraceae cyanobacterium PL24a_bin.78; assembly: GCA_028281945.1. GTDB lineage: Bacteria > Cyanobacteriota > Cyanobacteriia > Cyanobacteriales > JANQIW01 > JANQIW01. The sequence goes on along the minus strand of JANQIW010000025.1, from coordinate 52,946 downwards.
GACCATTAATTAGATTTATTAATTGGGAAGGAACTACTTGAAAACGCTTTTCTAAAATGCTAATAATATTAGATTTTAGGTTTTGTTTAATACCTTCCTGAATACCTTCTTGAATACCTGCTTGAATACCTGTTTGAATACCTTCTTGAATACCTTCTTGCTTTTCTTGAGCCAATCTTTCACGGAAAATACTTCTTAAACTCATGAGAATGTCCTCATCTTCTCTTTCTAAATTTTCTGATTGTTGTCGATTTATTTGTAATGTTTGCCATAAACCATATATTAATTCTAATACAATTTCTCGGTAAAGATAATTTTCAGGTAGGGATTGTAATTCTTCTACAGCTAAGGCTTGGACTTTTCCTCTCCCCAATATTCTCAACCATAAAGTCTCTCGTGATACTTTAAGTTGGTGAATAGCAACAATTCCTGTAGTTAATCCATCAGCGAGAAAATAAATGCCCATATCCCATTCTTGACTGGGAATAGCTCTAAAACTGGCTAATATTTCGGGTGAAATGGTGGGAGTTATAATCCATAACATGGGCAATTCTACGGATTTTTGAGTAACTTTTTCCCTTTTAGCTTCCCTAATTTTATTTTGCTGAACGTCAAATAACTTACTTAGACATTCTTTAATCTGTTCTGGCTGTATTGCATTACGATAAATTTCTAGTAGACAACTATTTTGGATCATTTTGCCAAGTAATCCCAATGTCTCAATGGAAGCAGATACTTCTTTTGTTGGTGTAAACAAGATATCTACTTGTCTTCTTTCACTTTTCACATCAGCAGAGGAAATGGTTTCACCATAGTTTTGGCAAATTTCTGAGAGATATTCCTTAGCAAATTCATCATAGGGAAAGTTAGTCATCTTTTATCATTTGCCATTAAGAATTTTTTTATTTACTAAAGGATTAAAGATAGTATTTATTGACCTAACATTTGGAGATTATATAGACTAGCGTATAAACCACCCAAATCTAATAATTCATCATGAGTACCAGATTCAATAAGTTCACCCCTTTTAAGAACCAAAATTTTATTCACATTACGAATAGTTGACAGACGATGGGCGATAATAATTGCCGTACGCTTAATTAATAAACGATCTAAAGCAGTTTGAATTAAAGCTTCTGTTGCCACATCTAAACTAGAAGTAGCTTCATCTAACACTAAAACATGAGGATCTCGAATAGCAACTCTAGCAAAAGCTAATAATTGTTTTTCCCCACCAGATAAATTTGTGCCTCGCTCCCGTAATTCAGTATCATAGCCTTGAGGTAATTGTTGGATAAAATCATCAACATTAGTAATATGGGCTGCCTCTTGGATTCTATTTAAAGAATATTTCTCACCTAAAGTAATATTTCGTTTAACATCTCCAGCGAATAAAAAACTTTCTTGTAAAATCACCCCAATATGACGGCGTAACTCCACTTGAGATAAATCCCGAATATCGATTCCATCAACTAAGATTTTTCCTTTATTAGGTTCATAAAGACGACATAATAATCGAATAATAGAACTCTTCCCTGCCCCAGTTGGTCCTACTAAAGCAACTTTTTCTCCGGGATTTACAATAAAATTTAGATTTTTAATTACATATTCATCTTCTTTATAACCAAAAGAAACATTCTCAAAACGAATTTCTCCTATCGCTTTTTTATTCTGAATAACAGTTTTTATATCTACAGTATTCTTTCGATCCTGAATTTCTATCGGTTCAGTCATTAACTCTTCGATACGCTCGATGGCAGTAAAACCTGCTTGAAACATCGTAAATTTTTCAGCAAACTGACGCAAAGGTTCAAAAAACCGTTGAGCATAGAGAATAAAAGCAGATAAAGTCCCAAAATTTAGATTATCCTTGAGAATAAATACACCACCTAACCATAAAACCCCAGCAATCGCTACTAAAGAAATCCACTCTAAAGTCGCAGAAACCGCAGAATCATGGAAAATAGTTTTACCAACTTCTTCACGATAATTCTCATTGATTGATCGAAACATTTCTGAATTAAATTGCTCTCGCCGAAATAGCTGTACAATATTAATACCAGCCACATTTTCTTGTAAAATCGAATTAAGTTTAGAAAGTTCTTCTCTAGCTTGATAATTAGCTTTACGATATTGTTGCTGGAAATAAATAATTAAAGCTGTCACAGGTATTAACATCAAAACCAACATGGAGGCTAATTGCCACTGAAGAGTAAAAATAGTCAGAATAATGATTGTTATGTAAATAATATCATTAAAAATTCCAATAGCTCCAGTGGAAAATACATCCCCTAAAGCTTCCACATCATTAGTGACGCGAGTAACCAAACGCCCGACAGGAGTACGATCGAAAAATCTAGTAGCCAAAGAAGTAACATGGATAAATAAATCCTCCCGCATCCCAGCAGTGATTTCCTGCCCAACCTTTTGTACTAAAAAACCTTGAATGGCAACAAAAATAAAACGTACTATAATAGTGCAGAGTAAAAGAATAATGAGGATATTAAGAGCATTAGCCAAAGGCATTGTAGCTAAAAAAGACCAACTTTCCTCTTGACGCAATACGGAAATGGCTTGGCCAATAATTAAGGGTTGTATCGCTCCTGCTATAGAAATGGGAATTAATAGTATAATTGACAGCAAAAAAATACCTTGATTGCGGCGAGCATAAGGTAATAATCTTAAAATCAATCGCCAATCATTTTTCGTTTGTTTCGATGGATTCCGTACATGGTTTGAATTAGAGGAAACGGACATAAAAAATAGAGATAGTTATCTTTAATAAAAAACATATATTTAATGTAACCGAAATTAACAAAGACTGACACAATAATTAATGACCTGTTGAAGTTATTATCAAAGTAAATATAGTAAAAAGGAAAAAAAGATTTGTGAATCTCGAGCCATATTATCAACAATGCTTAAATAAATTATTATGGGCTACTAAAGAGTTAGGATTTGAAGTATCTCATCAAAAACTATCAAAAATAGCGAAAATCATTGTTTATACTATGACAGGACCTTGGCGTTTTTTTCATACACCAGATCATATTTTTGAAGTAGGGGGATCATCAAATCCTATTGAGATTTTAGCAGCTTTATTTCACGATCTTGTCTATGTACAAGTTGATTGCAGTATTAATTTTAATATAAGTTATTATCTTGCTCCTTTTATTACGGAAGCAAAAGAAAGTTTATTAATTCGAGAAAGAGACGAAATATCTCCAGATTCAATTTTCGAGTTAGTAATGTATCTTTTTGATTTTTCTTTTGGAGAGAAACTACCTCCTTTTTTAGGGCAAAATGAGTTTTTAAGTGCTGTAATTGCTGCTAAAGCTTTAGAGGAAATTTTTAATCCTAAAATCATTGCCAAAATTGTTTCTTTAATTGAAGCGACAATTCCTTTTCGCCCAAAAACTAAAGATGGTTTAACTCCTTTAGAGTTATTATATCAGCGTTTAAAAGAAGCTAATTACAAATTTAATTTAGGATTTTTACCAGAAGAAATTGACGACACTATTTTACAAGCAGTTAGTCTTAGTAATAGAGATGTTGGGGGTTTTGCTAGTATTAATTCAGTGGATTTTTTAGATAATACTTGGAATTTAATTCCTGAAACTAATCACAATCTTCTAAATTACAGTTCTTATACAATTGCTGAATATCGAATCGCTATTATCAAAATGGAAGGCTTTTTAAATTTTCTTTCTCCTGAAGTTATTTTTCAAAGATTTAAAGGCTTTCCTGATGACAAATTCTATTCAGATTTGATCAAAAGAGCCACCAAAAATCTCCAAATAGGGCGATTATATTTAGCAAGTAAAGTGGTATCTATTACTGTTTTAGAGTCACTTTCATATCGTTTTGGTAGAGATATTCCTTTAGCAATGATGATGGGAGAAATGCCTCAGACAGGAGTAAAATTAAGTCGTTTAGTAGATTTTATTCCCATGGGAATTGATAATTTTTATCCTCTGCAAAATGATTTAGAAAAAGAAGTTTTACAATTATTAGAAATAGGTAGAAATCAAACTTCTAATTATGATTTAAAAGAATCTCCATTAGCTACTCTTATTGTTAAATATATTGGTTTTGATAAAGTAAAAAATTTAAGAATATTAGCACAAGATTTGTTTGATCACAAAATTAATAGTGAAGCATTTTTAGCAAATTTTCATCCAGAACTTATAAAAATAATAGTTGATGGAGTTTGTCAATTAATGGAATGTCGTAAAATTTTATTATCTGAAGGGAATATAAATAACCATAACTAATTATAATCTGAAAAATGACATTATTTTATTAAAATTAAAGATCTAAAATTTAAACCTCGATCAAGATTTAATTGTAAACCAGATCGGGTTTTGTCAGCATAAAATATCTTTGTTGTAATTTTTATTACAAAATTAAGCACTTAACTTTTCTACCCAAGTAGCTATATCATCTTGATTCAGACGATAACTTAAAGGATGACCTACTAATCTAGCAGTGCTTTCAAAGAGAGTACGTATTTCACTCAAGCCATTTTGTCTTAAAGTTCGCCCAGTGGAAACTAAATCCACAATGGCTTCAGACATCCCCGTAATGGGTCCTAATTCTACAGAACCATACAAAGGTACAATTTCTACCGGCACATCTATACCCTTAAAATATTCTCTAGCAATACGCACAAACTTAGATGCTACAATAGAATGAGGTGGGATAGATTCTGGTCGTTCAATCTTACTATTTTCAGGTACAGCCACCGACATTCGACAAAAACCAAATTTAAGATCCAATAATTGAGCTACTTGAGAGTTTTTTTCTCGCAAAACATCATAACCCACAATCCCTAAATGAGCTTGTCCATATTCCACATATACCGGTACATCATGTGCTCTAACCAACAATGCACAGGCTTTATTTTCTGGATCGTTAATTTGTAATTGGCGATTTTTAGAGTCTAAAAAAGCACTAAAATCTAAACCAATATTTTGGCAAAGTTTGATACTATCTTCTAATAATGCTCCTTTGGGTAATGCAATTGTAAGCATAATAATTACCTAATTAATCTAATCTAATTGTATTTGTATTTTTATTTCGATTTCTATTTGTTAAAAAATAGTTTATGACATTACCAAATATTTTGATCGTTGATGATGAGCAACAATTAACAACTCCTCTCTATCGAGTTTTATCTAATGAAGATTATGACGTAGAGGTGGCTAATGATGGCTTAAAGGCTATAGAGTTGGTAAATCAAAAGGATTATGATCTCTTGATTTTAGACTGGATGTTACCTTTTGTCTCAGGCATCGAAATTTGTAGTCAACTGCGATCGCAAGGCAAAACTACTCCTGTTTTGTTTCTTACCGCTAAAGATACCATAGACGATCGAGTTTTAGGATTAGATACAGGTGCTGATGATTATTTAGTCAAACCTTTTGAATTACGAGAGTTGTTAGCTAGAGTTCGAGCTTTATTACGTCGTGCCCCAAATTTCCCCCATTCTTCTACTAATAAATTAAAATTTGAAGATTTAGAACTAGATTTAGATCATCAACTAGCTTATCGTGGCGATCGAATTATTAAACTTTCAGAAAAAGAAACAAAGTTATTAGCTTATTTTATGTCAAATAAAGCCCAATTATTAACCCACGAAGAAATTTATCAATATTTATGGCAAGATGAGGAAAAACCAAATAGTAATGTATTAGCAGCTTTTATTCGATTATTACGCCGCAAAATTTCATTATCAGGAGAAATTCGTTTGATTCATTCCCTTTATGGCAAAGGATATTTCTTTGGAAGGCGAAATAATTAATTTTAATTATTATTAAAAAAAAGCCAAATATATAATTATTTAAAAATAGCAAACAAGATGGAAATATCAAAAAATCAACCTAAATCAACGACAAAAATGACACCTGAAATTCCACAGATGCCAACTTCCTTTGATAGGAAGATAAATTTTATATAGAAATAAAAACACAGTTTAAAATAGTCTCATATTATCTGTGATTTTGGAATCCCCCAAGATAATCTATCGGTATAACATTGAGAGATATCCACTGAAAAATCTTTCCCTTTATGGAAAAACGAACTTGAATGGAAACTATTAAATTGTAGCAAATCTAGCTATAAAACGTCATGAAATATTGCCTTTCAATCAAAATTTCCCCAGAAAATCCACTAAGTAATTAACAATTTGTAATATAATAGAAAATATCTTAGATGTAATAAGCCATAAATAAAAACACTTCGGTGTGGTTTTGGAGGATATCCTGTTAATCCCTACTGGAATGAAAGTAAACTTCGTGGAATCATTTTCCACTCAAAATATTCTATGTTAGTACAAAAAGACTAAAATAGAAAATAATTATAAAAAAACCACAAACTAATTGTTTTTAAATAGACGACTAATGACAACAAAAACTGCAAATAAATCAGAAACTAACTTACCTCCCTTAATTCCTCGTAAATTATTATTCGGAAATCCAGAACGTACTAGCCCAAAAATCTCAAGAGATGGACAATATTTAGCTTATTTAGCACCAGATGAAAAAAATGTTCTCCAAGTTTGGCTAAAAACTTTCGGGCGAAGTGACGATCGAAAATTAACCAATGATCAAAAAAGAGGTATTCGAGCTTACTTTTGGAGTTACAATCTCGAACAATTAATTTATCTTCAAGACTCTGATGGGGATGAAAATTTCCATCTCTACTCAGTTAATATCAAAACCAATGAAGTTAAGGATTTAACCCCTTTTGAAGGAGTAAAAGCTGAAGTAGTCGAATTGGCACCAGAATTTCCCGATACCATTCTTGTAGCCTTAAATCGCAATAACCCAGAAATCTTTGATGTCTATCGCCTCAACTTAATTAATGGTGAAGTAGAATTTGATACCAAAAATCCAGGTAATATTGTCAGTTGGACTGCTAATGCCCAATTCCAAATCTTGGCGGCAATGGCTGCAACACCTGATGGGGGATTTGATCTATTGTATCGAGAATCCATTGATAAACCTTGGGAAATGTTACGTCATTGGGATCCTGAAGATCAAGGAAGTTTAATCGATTTTTCCTTAGATGGCCAGACTTTATATATGATTGCTTCCCATGATGCTAATACTCAACGCCTAATAGCTTTAAATTTAGATACCAAAGAAGAAAAAGTTTTAGCAGAAGATCCTCAATATGATGTTAGTAATGTTTTGATTCATCCTACCCAACATTATATTCAAGCCGTAAGTTTTAATAAGGATCAAGAAGAATGGTATGTTTTGGATTATTTAATCTTTAAAGATTTTGATGTTATTTGCAAACGTGAAAAAGGCGAACTAGCTATTCTTAGTCGAGATTTAGAAGACAAAAAGTGGATCTTGGCTTATATAAAAGATAATGGTCCAGTTTTCTTTTATCTATATGAGAGAGAAACCAAATCTAGTACTCTACTTTTTACTAATCAACCAGCTTTAGAAGAGTTGCCTTTAGCTTCTATGAAGCCTATTTCCTACCAATCCAGAGATGGTTTGACAATACATGGTTATTTAACTTTACCAGTAGGTTTAAAAGCCCCTTATCCAACTGTTTTATTAGTTCATGGAGGTCCTTGGGCAAGGGATGATTGGGGTTATAGTCCGACAGTACAATGGTTAGCTAATCGCGGTTATGCTGTTTTACAAGTAAATTATCGTGGTTCTACTGGCTATGGTAAGGCTTTTTTAAATGCTGGTAATCGTGAATGGGCTGGTGCTATGCACGATGATCTCATTGATGCTGTGAATTGGTTAATCCAAGAAGGTACTTCTGATCCGAAAAAAATTGCCATTATGGGTGGTTCTTATGGAGGTTATGCTACTTTAGTCGGGTTAACTTTTACTCCTGATGTGTTTGCTTGTGGAGTAGATATTGTAGGCCCTAGTAGTATTATTACTTTACTACAAAGCATTCCTCCCTATTGGAAACCTTTGATGGGGATATTTGAACATCGCGTAGGAAATCTGCAAACAGAAGAAGAATTTCTCAAGTCTCGATCGCCTTTATTTTTTGTAGATAAGATTGAGAGGCCCTTATTAATAGGCCAAGGAGCAAATGATCCTAGGGTTAAACAGGCAGAGAGCGAACAAATCGTAGAAGCTATGCGTAGTGCTGGTAAACCTGTGGAATATGTTTTGTATCCTGATGAAGGCCATGGATTTGTGCGTCCTGAAAATCGGATGCATTTCTTTGCAATAGCTGAGGAATTTTTGGCTAAGTATCTTGGAGGGCAATTTGAGCCTGTTACAGATGTTGAAGGGCATTCGGGAATTGTTAAATAATAAGTAATAAGTAATAAGTAAGTAATAAGTTTTTTTTCTAAAGTTGGAATAATTATTTTTTCTGGTTAGGATATATTTCTTAAGATAAAAATAAAAATTTATCCATTAGAAAATAAATAACTACTTATTACTTAAAATTTATAGGAAATATCTATTATATCATTTTTCTTAAAAGATGATAGAGATAAAGCTATGAAAAATCAGTTGATTCTCGACCTAAAACCTATCTCCCTTGTCCTCCTTGTCTCCCTTGTCCTCCTTGTCTCCTTCCTGCCCAAGTGTATCGTACTTTTGGAAAATTGATATTACAACTCAATTCTTATCGTTCCAATCACCGTAAAACCCTCACCAGGAGAGACTTCAGTAGTCCGACTATTATCAGTACCTTCAATGAAATCTACATCAAATAAATTTCTAAAATTGACAGATGCGCGCCAATTATCTTTTTCGTAAAAAATACCACCATTAACAAGGAAATAAGGATCTACAACAAAACTATTAGCATTATCTCCAAATCGATTACTAACATAATTAATTCCGATATCGAAACCTAAACCTTCCAAACTACCTTTTTGAATTTGGTAAGAAGTGGAAGCATTAACGATACTTCTGGGGGCGTTAAACAATCTATTACCTTCATTATCGCCTGAGACAATGTCCGCATCAGTTAAAGCATAATTTAAAATCAAATTCCAACCAGGCAAAATTTCTCCAATAATATCTAATTCAAATCCTTCACTCTGTTGTGTTCCTTCAGGAACAACGAACAAACCTGGAGGTACAGAATCAGGATCCGAAGCTGCAACATTATCTTTGGTAATAATGAAATAAGCTACATTTACTGAAAAATTTCCATCAAATAAAAAGGCTCTTGTGCCTAATTCAAACTGTTCTCCTCGCTCTGGTTCCAAAATACTCCCGTCAACTGTTATACCTGTATTGGGAACAAAAGAGCGGCTAAAGCTAGTATAAATGGAAACTTCTTCTATTGGTTGATAGACTAGACCAAATTGAGGACTAAAAGCATCATCATCTTGAGTAGCCACAGTAGTATCACTAAAACCATTGGCAAAAGAAGGATTAGTGATGGTTTCTTGTTCAACAGTATCATAACGTACTGCGGCGAGAAACTTGAGATTATCAAAAATAGTAATTTGGTCTTGTATGAAAATTCCTAATCGATCTACTTGAACATCAGTATCAGTAACAACCAGAGCGGTTTCAGGGTTAAAACTAGGAATATCTTCAAAGTTTGGATCGAAAATATTGAAAAAAGTAGCACCAAAAGCAGGAGCAGTTGGATCAACATTAGCAAGACCTACATTCTCAAATGTATTTCTTCGATTGAGATCCACCCCAAAAACAATTTTATGCTCTATTTTTCCGGTATTAAATTCTCCTATGACATTAGTTTGTAATTCAAAGTTATCACTAGGCTGATCTAAATTAAAGGGAAAGAGCAGGATATCCCCTGTGTCTTCAAAAATTGTATTAAGAAGAGCACTAGCAGAAAAGAAATTGGTATCGAAGCGAGTGAAATAAAAGGTATTGCGAAGTTTCCATTTATCGTTAAATTCATGTTCGAGATTGTATCCTGCTCTTAGAAATTCTGTAAAAGTAGTATCTTCTGGATCTCCTATAACTGTATCAATAGGAATATTAGCTACTTCATCTCCAATCGCAACTATCCCGAAATCTGATGCTGCTTCCTCATCTGAATATTCAAAGGTGACTGTTAATTCTGTGCGATCGGTGATATCTACGGCGATGCTTGGAGCAATAAAAAAGCGTTCATCATCTACTTCAAAATTCCGAAAACTTTCTTCACTTCGATATAAAGTAATTAGACGATAGCGTAGAGAAGCATCATCATTTAAAGGGCCTGTTATATCTATTTGTGGACTAATTAATTCCTGATTTCCTAAATCTGTTTGATATTCAAAAAATGGATCACTTTCGGGTTTTTTGGTTACTAAGTTAATTACGCCTCCAGGTTCAACTACACCAAAAAAAATGGATGCTGGGCCTTTGAGTACTTCTATTGTTTCGATATTTGCTAACTCTGGAAATCCGAAGTTTCCATCCCCTCCAAATGTTTGTCTAAAGCCATCTCGCAAAACTGATGCATCTGAGAAACCTCGAAGTACAAATCTTTGACCTCTGGGATCTCTAGAACCTTGTACTGCACCACTAACACTTCGTAAAGCATCTCCTAGATCTTCTCGTTTGTTCTCAAATATTTCACTTGGAATTAATTGAATCGATCTGGGAACGTCTCGTAATGGAATCTCTCCTCGAAAAACAGAATCTGGCTCGTCTACTATTAGTGGATTTTGTCCTTCTGCTGTGACAACAAGTTCAATAGTCTCATCTCCTGGTTCTATTTGTTGGTTATCTGGTGGTATTGTTGGATCTTCTGTAATATTAGGATTTACACTTAAGACGAAGTTGGATTCGGAAAAAACTAGATCTGCTGTAGGTGTATTTTGATCTCCTGTGATAATAATTTCAATAGTTGTTTCATCTAATTGACTAACAGTAATTTCTTGAATTCCCGCTCTTGGATCTTGGATCTCAAATTCTTCTTGATTTGGTAATTCTAGTCTGCCGTTAATTATTTCAATAATGATTTGATTTTCATCTGGAAAAATGAGCGATCGTAGTTGTTGTCCTTGAGGGGTTTCTAAAACCAGTTCTAAACCAGTTGAAGTTTGATTTATTGTTATTCCAGTAACGGGAATAATGTCATTCTCTGCCTGAGTTAATTCTATTTTTTTTGTTCTTGAATTATTTTTATTAAAAATATTATATTCTTGTGCTTGGACACAGTTTCTTTGTACCAGAGCTATCAGAATACCTAATCCTATAGATAGGATTACTTCGCGCTTTTTTTTCATTTTTATACTCCTCAAATCACCAGTAGTTAGGTAAAATTTTTTATAAATTAAAGCTTTTGGAAAACCTAATAGCTCTTACATTCTGAATGTAGTTAATTTTGCATAAGTACTTATTTATACTTGAAATATTTTACATTGTGAGCAAAATAGAAACAGTTTCAATTATAGAATACTTAGTACCTATAATTATTTGATATAGTTATGACTATTATTTTTTATTAGAAATATATTTTTGATAATTAGCATAGTATTTTAAAAAAGGTTTTTCATGATTAATTTATCGTTAGATTAATAGAAGTTTAAGAACTTCTTTGTAATTACGAGTTTTCTTCATTGTCTAATTGGAATTGCAGTTTGCCAATGGTGATTATACCTAGAAAGGAAAATCTCAAGAGGGCCTCAAATTAAGCCAATTACTATAGACATAATTAAGTATAAATATACACATTTATCTTTTGTCTTGAAATAGTTTTTTGAAAATTTTCAGGTATTTTATCAAAACTATTAATAAAGATTTTCAGAATTTTTTAAATTTCCTCATCTACTGATTAAAGGATTTTGATTTTACGATGGTTTTCCTTGGAAATATTTTATTAATTATTAGGGCTACAAGCTGTTTGTTATCTTCTAAGGGAATCAATCTAATTATCATTAGTTTATTGAGAATCTTTCTTTTTAGTTTTAATAAGATAAAGTACCCTAATAGGGTTTGTCAAGGAACAACAAAAATAATACTAAGATAATTTAAAATGGGATCAAAGAGAAAAAAGCTTTACAAGTCCTAGAATAGAAGCTTTTGAGAATCTTATGAAAAAAAAACAGTACTAATTACAATAGAATATTTTAAACGTGATCAAAAAAAATTTTTTTTCTATTGCAAAAAACTATTAATATTTGTACAATACGATGGCAATAACTAATTTAAGGATTTCAAGATTGAGTTATGAAATTGGTATTTGTGGCCAAGGAACTCAAGCTAAATCTAAAACTGACCTTTGTCATAAACTAATTTAAAATTCTACCATAGTGGCCCATAGCTTTAAGGGTTATTGGGATTACCGAGATATATCGATGGAAATAATTAAATTTTTACAAACAGCTGGAATTGTCGCCTATCCTTTATTGGCATTTTCCTTAGTAGCAGTAGCCTTAATTATAGAAAGGTTATATTATTGGTTTCGAGTCAACCGTCATCAACGGAAGTTTGTCAGACAGGTTTTTATACAATATGAAGAAGATCCTCTTTTAGCAATTAAACTTTTGAAAGAGAAAGCTTATCTTCCAATTGCTAAGATTTTTTTAGAAGCTTTAGAGTTAAATAATCCTAATACAGATGAGTTTCGTTTGGCTTTAGACAGTGCTACACAAGCAGAAATTCCTACTTTAAAACGCTTTAGTACTGTATTTGAAACTATTATTAGTGTTTCACCTCTTTTAGGATTATTAGGAACAATTTTAGGATTGATTAAATCATTTGCTGCTTTAGAATTAGGAGCGGCTGGAGAAAGTGTTTCCACAAATGTTACAGGAGGGATTAGTGAGGCATTAGTTTCTACAGTTATGGGATTGGTAGTAGCTATTGGAACTCTGTTGTTTGCTAATTTATTCCGTAGTTTTTATAGAAGACAATTGGCTTTTATTCAGGAATATAATGGTCAGTTAGAATTAATTTATCGTTTAAAAAATGAACAAGGGCAAGATTATGCGAATTCAAGATGAACCTGATATTCCTTTTACAATTAATATTGTTCCTATGATTGATGTAATATTTTCAATCTTGGCATTCGTGATTATTTCATCTTTGGATTTAACTAGATCTCAAGGATTACCGGTGAATTTACCTTCTGCAAATACGGTTCAACAACAACCTAGTACGGATATCACCGTTACTGTTGAATCTAATGGCAGTATTTATCTTAATAAAGAACCTATAGAATTAAATGTTTTAACTCAAGAAGTTAGAAATTTGGTGAATCCTAATAACCCTTCTTTGGTGATTATTAATGCTGATGAAGGAGTAGAACATGGCCAAGTTGTTCAGATAATGGATAGAGTTCGTCAGGTTGAAGGAGCAAGATTGGCGATCGCAGCTCAAAAATCTAGATAATACTGGGCAGGCAGGCTCTTTAGCAGGGTTGACATTTGAAGAGATGATTCAAACTATAGCTAGAGAGCTTTTATAAAATCAATATTAGATGGTTTTCACTTAATCAAGGGATACATGAATAATGGGAAGAATGGGGAGAATAGGAGGAGTGGGAAGAATGGGGAGAATAGGAGGAATAGGAGGAGTGGGAAGAATGGGGAGAATAGGAGGAATGGGAGGAATAGGAGGAATGGGAGGAGTGGGAAGAATGGGGAGAATAGGAGGAATGGGAGGAATGGGGAGAAAGAGAATTATCTGTTGATAGGAGAAAGTAGGATCAATTTTCAATCTATTTGTCTTAAAGAAACCTATTATAGGTAATTATCAAGTATAAAAAAATATTTTTTAAAGAAAATTTTTAGTTTAAATAAAGGATTTTTACAATGAGTATATCGAGTTTTTGTATTGAGCAACGAGAAAAAGAAAACGAAGCACTAAAAAAATTACTGCTCTATAGTCTAATGGTATCAGGTGTGGTTCATATAGGGATATTTTTCGGTTTAAACTTAATACCTCCGGAAGAAAAGATTGCAGATGAACCTATAGAAATTATTCTTCTAGAAGAACCAGAAGTTATACCAGAACCAGAAGTACCAGAGCCACCTGATGATCTTGAACCAGAACCTGAGCCTGTGGAAACGAAAATACAAGAAACTGTTAGAGTGCCATTACCACCAAATATAGAGCCAGAACCAGAGCCTCAAGTTAGTGAACCTGAACCGATTCCACAACCACAAACGAGAGTTAATATTCCTAAACCTTCTCCTGTGATACCATCACCAGTGGAAACTGAACCAGAACCAATTGCTAGGAATGAGGAAATAACTCCTTCTATTACTGAACCTGTAGAATCTACCCCAACAGATAATAACAATTCTGAACTTCTAACTTCAAATCAAGGTACAACTAATTCATCTTCAGGCTCACAGGGAGATAACAATAATTCAGGAAACAATACTACAGGCACAGAAACGGCGGCAGTTTCTCCACCACCAACTGTTCCTAGACAGATACCTCTTCCCCTTTCAGCAGGAGGAGGTTGCGCTCCTGGAAAAAAACCTGAATTTCCTAGATCTTTGGCTAATAGAGGAATTGAAGCTAGGCCTGTGATTAGAATAACTACAGATACGAATGGAACTGTTGTCAATGCTTCTATTTCACAATCTAGCGGTTATCCACAATTGGATCGAGCAGCTTTGAGAGCGGCATCAAGAACTCGTTGTCCGAAAGGTAATATTTATCAAGGGAATGTGGTAGTTAGTTTTGCTCAACCTGGTACGGATTTCGAGAGGGACGCTTTACGTCGTCAGGCTGAATTAGAACGTCAACGAGAGGCCGCTGAACGTCAACGTCAGGCTGAATTGGAGCAACAACGAAGACAGGAGGAAGCGACTAATCAAAATCAAATTCAACAAGAGGAAGCTGAACGTCAACGTCAAGCTGAATTGGAGCGTCAACGAAGGGAGCAGGAGGCTTTACGTCAAAGACAACAAGAGGAGGCTGAGCGTCAACGTCAAGTTGAAATTGAAAATCAACAGAGAGAACAACAACAACAAGATGATGGTCTTTTTGATGATTCGATCTGGGAAAATTTACAGAATCAAGAGTAATATCATTTCTCCAAAACCATGATATACTTAGGCACGGTGAGACAAGGGGGACAAGGGGGACAAGGAGGACAAGGGAGAGAGATTTTGGCTTAGGAATCAGCAGGTAGGAGATAGCTTTAACTATATCATCGTTAAAGACAATTTGGTATAAATCTTGGTTAATTATCCTAAATCTAAGGGGTTTTCAATATTTTTTCTGAATTAGATTAGCTATTTTAATAAATCATTAGATAGCTTTTTTTTTTGTTTTAGAAGGAATAGGAATACATAAAGGAGTTTTAGTTATGGGATCTTTAATTATATGACAAGATAAGCCAAAAACATTTTCGATGGTTTCTGGAGTAATTACGGTTTCTGGAGTACCATGAGTATAAATTTGTCCTGATTGCATTGCTACTAAATAATCTCCATAACGACTGGCAAAGTTAAGATCGTGTAATACCATGACAATAGTTTTGCCTGAATTGTGGTTGAGATTGGTTAATAAATCTAATACTTCCACTTGGTGGGCTAAATCTAAATAAGTAGTTGGTTCATCTAAAAGGAGAATATCGGTATTTTGTGCTAATGCCATGGCAATCCATGCTCGTTGTCGTTGGCCTCCTGAAAGGGTATCTAAATCACGATCGCTAAAATTGGTCATACTAGTAGTAGCCAAAGCTTTTTCTACTAATTCTTTATCTTCTTGAGACCATTGTTGCCACCAAGTTTGATGAGGATAACGACCTTGGGCCACTAAATCCTTGACTGTCAAACCTTCTGGTGCGGTAGGGCTTTGGGGAAGAATTCCTAGTTGTTGGGCTACTGCTTTGGTGGAAAATTGAGTAATTGCTTTACCGTCTAAATAAACCATACCTTGACGTGGTTTAAGCAAACGAGCTATTCCTTTGAGTAAGGTTGATTTACCACAACCATTGGATCCTATGAGGATAGTAATTTTTCCTGAGGGAATTTCTAGGTTAAGGTTACGAACGATGACCTTTTTATCATAGGAAAGAGAGAGTTGACGGGCTTCAAGTTTTTTCATATTTTTATTTTTTTATTATTAAAGTACTTTAAAAAATTATTTTTTTATTTTTTATCTATCATTAAATATAAAAAGTAAGGTGCACCAATAATAGCTGTAATAATACCGCAGGGTATTTCTATGGGAGCAAAAAGTAAACGCCCTAATAAATCGGCAGAGACAACTAATAAACCCCCAATTAAAGCTGCGGTAGGTAATAACCCTTGATGTATACAACCGACAAGACGACGGGCCACATGAGGAGAAATTAAACCAACAAAACCAACTGCTCCTGCGGTGGCTACTGATGCGCCGGCTAGGGCAACACTACTTAAGATTAAAATACCTCTGCGCCATTCTATTTCTACTCCTAAACCTTTGGCGAGATTGTCACCTAAGTTAAGGATATTTAATTCTTTACTCATAATCCAAGTTATGATACTAAATGCACTTAACCAAGGTATTAAAGCGATAACTTGATCCCAAGTTCGGCTATATACGCTTCCTGATAACCACACTAAAGCTAAAGAAACATTATCAATTTCTCCAAAGGTAACGATTAAATTGGTTAAAGCTGAGGCTATTAATTGAAAGCCTACTCCAACTAAAATTAGACGAATGGGAGAACTTCCTCCTTGCCAAGCAATGGCATAAATGGAAACTGAAATTAGCAATGCTCCTGCAAAAGAACCAAAGGGAATGATATATATTGGTGCATTGGGAAATAAAACAATGAGAGTAACTGCTGCTAGTGCTGCTCCTCCATTAATACCGATAATTCCAGGTGCGGCTAAAGGATTACGGGTAATGCTTTGAATAATTGTGCCGGCAATGGCTAATCCTACTCCTACTAACCAAGCAGTGAGGGTTCGAGGTAGACGTAAAATTTTGATTACGAAGGTATATTCATTATTTGTTTCTAAGCCTAAAACTGTTTTTATCACTTCTAAGGGAGGTATGTCTATTTCTCCTTTGGCGATGCTTATAATAATTAAGACTAATGTTATTATTAATAAACTGATTAAGATTAGAGGAAGACGAGGATTTAAACGCAGTGATAATCCTATTTTTGGAGTAATACTTATTCTCATTATTAATAATTGAAATTTTAATTTTTCTAGTTTTTGGATAATTTATTTTTTGATTCTAGATAAAATAAGGTAAATAAAAAAAGGAGCACCTAATATAGGCATGATTAATCCTACTGGTATTTCTTGGGGTTTCAAAATTAAACGTGATACTATATCAGCAACTAATAATAAAATTCCTCCAAAAGTTATCCCATAAGGCAGAATCCAACGATAATCTCTTCCCACAAGCAAGCGAACTATATGAGGAACAATTAATCCTATAAAACCAATTGGACCTGCAATAGCAATACTTGCTCCTGAAAGTAATACTATACTGAGAATAGCTATTAGTTTAATAATTGCAGTATTTTGTCCTAAGCTCTGAGCGATATCTTCTCCTAAACTTAAAATTGTAATTTGTTTGCTCAATGCTAATGCTAATAATAATCCGATGCCTAAATAGGGTAAAACTTGTAAGAAAAGATTAAAATCTCTTCCTGCAACTGA
Source organism: Prochloraceae cyanobacterium PL24a_bin.78 (assembly GCA_028281945.1). Classification (GTDB taxonomy): domain Bacteria; phylum Cyanobacteriota; class Cyanobacteriia; order Cyanobacteriales; family JANQIW01; genus JANQIW01. The sequence goes on along the minus strand of JANQIW010000025.1, from coordinate 35,410 downwards.
ACCAGCTAACCACAAACGGATTTCTTCAAAACTTCGTTGATTAACTATTAAAATGCCACCAGTTAAGGATCCAGTAAATGCACTCAAAGCTGCTCCGGCTAAGGTAAGATTTAAAGTAGATAAGCCTCCACGACCTAAAGAGGCAAAACCATAGACTGAAGTTGCAGCAATACACGCCCCTAGAAAAGCAAATATGGCATAAATTTGTAAGGATTTTTCACCCAGAAAATTGCTGGCTATGACAACTGCTAATGCGCCTCCTGCATTCACTCCTAAAATACTGGGAGAGGCTAAAGGATTTCTTGTAATGCCCTGCATAAGACTACCTGCTACTGCTAAAGCTGCTCCCACAAATAAAGCAATTAGGGATCTTGGTAATCTGATAGTGCGAATAATTAAGTGGTCTGGAGATTCATTAAAAGCAAAAATTGCCTCATATATGGTGTTTAGAGAGATATCTTTTGCCCCAATAGTAATACTTAATGCTAAACTAGCTAATAATATTACAATACTTAATATTAAACCTAATAATAATAAGGTATTATTTCTTTCTGTATTTCTAATATTATGAATCATATTCACTTAATTATTGTGGTTGCAGTAAAAATTGACGCAGTTCTTGGATAATCATTTGTGCTGAAATAGGACCATTTATGCCATTCCAGAGATAGAAACTTGTAAAGAAGACTCTATTGTTTTTACTGGCTTGAAGGGATTGAGCAATTTTATTATTACGCCATTCTTCTTGAATTTTGGCAGCTTGATTTTGAGCTAGGATATCTAAATTTTGGTTTTTGATATCAATGTTATAACCTAAGACAATGATTGTATCTGCTTGTTTTCCTAGCTCTGGTAATGCTTCTATGGAAACTGGAATGGAAGGGCCGTCATTTTCCTGACCTGGTATAGAAACTAATTCAAAACCTAATTGGTTAAATAAATTGCTTAAATAACTCTGTTTATTAATAAAATAAAAAGTTCCAGAGAGTTGATCTCCTCCTATTAGTAAAATTTTTGGATGGGATGCAACAACTTCAGCAAATTCCGATTTTGCAGCAGCTACCATTTGATTGTGTTTTTGAATCACTTGGATGGCTTTTTCTTCATCTCCAACTGCTTTAGCTAAATTTTGGAGATTTTGCTGCCATTTTCCTTGTACGGTACGATTTGACCATAAAATAGTGGGAGCTATCTGAGAAAGAGTAGAATATTGATTTTTTACTGTTCCTCCTCCTACTATTAAATCGGGTTTGAGTTGAGCTAAGGTTTCTAAGGAAGGTGTGTTTGCTGTTCCTAAATTCAGTGGTTTTGTGGTTATATGATCGCCTAAATAAGGGATTTGTTCTTTAGGGTTGTCGAAAGACTTTCCCGGATGTATTATGAGTAATTCTGCATATCCTGCTGGTTGTCTACCTAAAGATAGAAGTAAGTCTAAATTATGAGGCCGGAGAATGGCAATTTTTTGTGGGCGATTGCAAATTTTTGTTTGGCCGACATCATGATCAATGATTCTACAGTTTGGTTGTGTTGGTTGTGTTGCTTGTGGTTGTGTTGTGGGAATTGGTGGAGTAATATTTCTGGATCTATTATTGCTATTACAAGATACGGTAACAATACTCATAAATAGACTTAATATGAACCATTTTAATATTTTTGCTTGATTTAACAATTTTTTCTCTCCTTTTCAAATATAATTTGTTGTTTCCTAATCTTTGGATTTAAGATTTTTGCTGCTATCATCATTTTATAATTTAAGCTGAAATCAGAATCAATAAATAATGATTTATCTAGTTAGTTTGCTTAGATTCTTAGTAGGTAGAGGAAAAAAGTTTTAAAATAGAAATTCAAAATCAATCTCTAAATAAGGAAATATAAAATTACCCTTTTCTATATTAATTGTGCTTACCTACTTAATGATTGGTATAGATTTCCCATTAGGAATTGTTATTAATATACATCACAAAACTTTAATATTTCAAAATTTTTAAGTATTCGTTAAAATTTAAGAAAAAGTAGCTGTTTTTTACTTTTACAGATTTGATTAATACTTCAATTACTAGCTTCAGACATTGCTACAACAACTTTTCGATGGCCAATAAAAGATGTTCTTCCATGTGCTAACAAAAGATTATCTAGTAATAATAAATCTCCTTTTTCCCAAATAAAACTGATACTTTCTTCATTATATATGGTGCGAATTTCATCTAATACGGTATCTTCAATTGGACTACCATCACCATAATAAGTATTTCGAGGTAGTTCTTCTTCTTTAAATATTGCTAAAAGGTTTTCTCTTACATTTGAATTAAGGTTGGAGATATGGAAAAGATGTGCTTGATTAAACCATACCATCTCTCGTGTTTGAGGATGTTTAGCCACTGCTTGACAAATTTCTATAGTTTTAAGATGATTATTATCTTTCCACTCAAATTCTATTCCAGCTTGATGACAATATTGTTCTACTTGTGATTTATTATTAGTTTGAAAGACTTTTTCCCAAGGTAAGTCAAGTTGATTGCTATAATTTCTTACATACATTATTTTTTTCTCTTGGAATTTTTCTCTAATTTTAGGTTTAATCCTTTGAAAAACTCTACGACTATCGGCTATGGGGGTTCTCCCTCCCTCTAATGCTGGTTGTAAACAATAAAATGCTATCTTCATAGGATAGTTAGAAGTATATGACATTTCATTGTGTAAAGGTATAATTTGGTCTGGAGGGTATTCAGTTGAAGTATAAATTTTGCCATTTACTTTACTTCTTGGAGTGGAACCATAAGAATATTCTAATAAATTACCAAAAATAGCTTTCATAAATTTCTGAAATTGTTCTACTTTTCCAATCTCAAAATCCCGAAATAGTATACCTCCATGTTTTAATAAATGAGTTTTAATGAATTCTTGATTGTTAATAGCCCAACTGATTAGGTTTAATCTTTCTACTTTTGGTTTCACGATTAAGGGTATATTTGGACTATTTTTAAGGTATTCTTTGGTAACTAATTCTGATTTAGAAACTTTTACAGCTTGTCTTTTAATATTTTTTATTGATTTCATGAGGTTTAATTTCCTTTATTGATGATTTCTTTTTGCTGTTCAATAATTTATTTCTGTTATTTTTTACGTTTGATTCTTTTTAATTTTTGTCCAACATTACTAAAAAGTTGTTTTTCTTTGTTTAAACGATGTTTTTCTCTGGCTTCATTTACTATTTCTCTTATCTTATTTAAGGTCATATCTGGTTGACTTGTCATTTTTTCTAAGATAATTTTTAGATTTTCTATCATTTGGTTAATAGTATCTTTTTGGAAAAGATCTGTTTTATACTCAAATTTTCCATCTAATCCATCTTTTGATTCAGATAAACTCAACATGAGATCGTGTCTAACAATTCCAGTATCAATTTCTAAATCTTTCCAGGTTAGTTCAGGAAATTCTAAGGAAGTTTGAGGGGCATTTTGAAGCACAAACCAGACTTGAAATAAAGGATTATAATTGAGATTTCGATCGGGTTGTAATTCTTCTACCAACTTTTCAAAAGGGATATCTTGATGAGTATAAGCTTCTAGGGAAACTTCTTTTACTCGTACTAACAAATCTTTAAAATTGGGATTACCTGATAAATCGCAGCGTAAAACTATTGTATTAGCAAAAAATCCGATTATTCCTTCGGTATCTTTACGATTACGATTAGCAATAGGTGAACCGATACAAATATCCTCATCATTACTATAACAGTCCATTAAACACAAAAAAGCACTAAATAGTATCATAAATAGAGTAACTTTTTCATTTTTCTTAAAGGTTTCTATGGCTTGATTTAAGGTTGAAGAAATGCTAAAAGGAATGCTAGAACCTTGATTACTTATTATTTGTGAACGAGGATAATCTGTAGAAATATTTAATAAAGTGGGTGCATTAGCTAATTTCTCTTTCCAATAAGCAAGTTGTTGATGAAGTTTTTTACCTTGTAACCATTGTTTTTGCCAGTAAGCATAGTCTGCAAACTGAATATTTAGTTTAGGCAAAAGATTTTCAGGGATTTTTTCTTCTGTAGACAAAGCATTATATAAAATAGTTATTTCTTGAATTACTATTTGGGCTGACCACGCATCTGAAATAATATGGTGCAATACTATTAATAATATATGCTCTGTTTCTTCTAATTGCAGTAATTTAAATCTTAGCAAAGGACCAGTTTCTAGGTTAAAAGGTTGCATTCTTTGTTCAGTTGCTAGCTGACGAATCGTAATTTCTCGCTCATCTTTAGGACAACTTCGTAAATCTATTGCGTCTATTAATGGAATTAAATCTGATTCGGGGTGAATAATTTGAAAAGGTTGCCCGTCTATAGCTTTAAACGTGGTACGTAAAATCTCATGTCGTTTGACTAATTCATGAATACTATTTTCTAAAGCAATTACATTGAGTTTTCCTGTAAGTAATACCGCTCCGGGCATATTATAAGTGGCACTATGTCCTTCTAATTCATTTAAAAACCATAATCTTTTTTGAGTGAAAGAAAGAGGTATATTTTCATTTCTTGAAATAATATCAATAGGACTAATAGTGGTAAGATCAGTTTGATTTGTTTTCTCAATGATGGTTGATAACTCTGCAATGGTGGGAGACTCAAATAAAACTCGCAATGGTAATTCTATGGAAAAGGCTTGACAAATGCGAGATATGACTTGAGTAGCTAAAAGAGAATGACCTCCTAATTCAAAGAAGTTATCCTCCATCCCGACTTCTAAGGCCAAAAGTTCAGCCCAAATTCCAGCTACTATTTCTTCTGTGGGAGTGCGTGGTGCAATGAAAGCTTTTGCTAAATTTTCTCTTGTGATATTTGGCTTGGGTAAAGCACGGCGATCAATTTTACCATTTGGAGTAAGAGGGAAAGCCTCTAGAAAGACAAAGCTAGAAGGAATCATATAACTTGGTAATTTTTCTTGGAGAAAATTCCGTAGTTCAGTAATATTTGGAGTTTTTTCGCTATGACTAACGATATAAGCTACTAAAGTTTTTTGACTATTTTCATCCTCTAAAGCTATTACTACAGATTTTTCTAGATTTGGATATCGATCTAATACTGATTCTATTTCTCCTAATTCGATTCTAAATCCTCTTATTTTTACTTGATTATCGATTCTGCCGAGATATTCTATCTTGCCATCTGGTAAATATTTTGCTTTATCTCCTGTTTTATAAATCTTTTTTGAGGGATCTAATGGATTATCTACAAATCTTTCTACGGTTAAATCTGGACGATTTAGATAACCTTTAGCTAAACCTTCCCCTCCAATATATAATTCTCCTGGTATTCCTATAGGTAATGGCTGAAGATGACTATCCAAAATATAAATCTCTGTGTTAGCAATGGGACGACCAATGGATACTGGGGTATAATCTTCACCTGTATATATCTCATTTACACGATGAATAGTTGACCAAATAGTGGCTTCAGTTGGCCCATACATATTCCAAAGAGAAGACGATTTTTCTTGCAACTGTTGGGCGAGTTTTCTGGGTAAAGCTTCTCCACCACAGAGGATTTTTAAACCTAAATTATTCTGCCATTGGGCTGCTAAAAGTAACTGCCATGTGGCTGGGGTTGCTTGCATTATTGTTGCACCTGATTGATGTAGTAATTCTAATAAGGCTTTTCCATCGGAGGCTGTTTCATTACTGACTAAGACTATTTTTGCGCCCACACTTAAAGGTAAATAAAGTTCTAATCCTGCAATATCAAAGGATATGGTGGTAACTGCTAGTAAAATATCTTCTTTTGTTAAACCGGGAGTTTCTGCCATGGAGTTGAGAAAGTTTACTACTGAATGATGCTTAATTTGCACTCCTTTAGGTTTTCCAGTAGAACCAGAGGTATGAATAACATAAGCTAAGTTATGATTATTAGTTTTTGTTTCTAAATTTTCTTTGCTTGTTTTAGAAAAATTTTCCCATTCTTTATCTAAATATACTATTTTTAGTTTTTCTTTTGAAAATTTTGATGCTAATTTTTCTTGTGTTACTAGCACTTGTAATTGGGAATTTTCTAACATATATTCCAATCTTGATTGAGGATAAGTGGGATCTAAAGGTACATAAGCTCCTCCGGCTTTGAGAATTCCTAATAATCCTACTACCATATTAAGGTTGCGTTCTAGAGAAATTCCTACTAATGAATCTGATTTTACTCCTAATTCTCTAAGATAATTTGCCAGTTGATTAGCTTTTACATTTAGTTGACTATAAGTTAGGTTACATTCTTGGAATTCTAAGGCGATTGCATCTGGTGTTTTTTCGACCTGTGCTTCAAACAATTCGTGAATACAAATATTTTTTGGATAATCTTTTTTGGTGTTATTCCAGTCTAATAACAGTTTTTGACTTTCATTTTTTGTTAGTATTGGTAATTTACTAATCTCTTCATCGGTATTATTCACGATACTTTCCAGTAAAGTTTGAAAATGTTTCACCATGCATTGGATTGTATCTGATTTAAATAAATCTGTTTTATATTCTAAAATACCTATTAATCCTGCTTCTGCTAGATTTTTTTCCCCCATTCTATGTTCTAATATGCCCATTTGTTCTGAATTAATTTCTTGCATAAAAAGAGTTAAATCAAATTCTGAGATATTTGTATCAATAGATAATGGTTTTAATTTTAAATCTTGTAATTCCATTAATGGGGTTGAAAAGTTTTGTAAAACAAACATTACCTGAAATAAAGGAGAAATATTTAAGTTTCTTTCTGGTTGCAATAGTTCAACTAATTTAGCAAAAGGCATATTTTGGTGATTTTGAGCGTCTAATGTTACTCTTCTTACTCTATTTAGTAATTTTTTAAAAGTAATATTACCACTAAGATCCGTTCGTAATGCTAGAGCATTTATAAAACATCCTATTAATTCTTCTGTACTTTTTTGATTTCGATTGGCGATTGGCGAACCTACAACTATATCTTCTTGTTGTGTATACCGATATAAGAGTATTTTAAAAGCTGAAAGTAATGTCATAAAAAGAGTTGCATTTTCTTTTTGACTTATTTGTTTTAGCTTTTGAGTTAAATGTTTAGGTATAATAAAGGATTCTGTTGCACCATTTGAGGTATGAATATTAGATCTTGGGTTATCCGTTGGTAATGTTAAAACCGGGCAATTATGTAATTGCTGCTTCCAATATTCCAGTAGTTTTTCCAATACCTTCCCTTGTAAAAACTTTTGCTGCCAGATAGTGTAGTCAGCATATTGAATAGGTAATTTAGGCAAAGGGGATGGTTTTCCACTGCGAAAAGCTTGATAGAGTATCCCTAATTCCCGAATTAATATGCCTACTGACCAACCGTCCCAGTTAATATGGTGTATGGTTAGTAGTAAGATATGTTCTTCTTGTTCTATTTTCAGGAGGGAAATCCTTAGTAATGGTTCTTTTTCTAAATCGAAGGGAGCGAAACACTGGGATCTAATAATTTTGTCTATTTGAAGTTGTCGATCTTTTTCTGGTAAGCAGCTTAAATCTGTGAGTGAGAGTTTAAAGTTGCGATGTGGAATTATTACCTGAAGTGGTTGCCCTTGTTTAATAGTAAATCTAGTTCTCAATGCTTCATGACGATGAACAATTTCATTCATAGTCTGCTCTAGGGCGTTTTTATCTAGTTTACCTTTTAAAGTAATTCCTATATAATTATTATAAGCTAAACTTTCTGGTTCTAGTTTTTGTAAGAACCATAATCTTATTTGGGCATAGGAAGCTGGAAAAATAAAAATATCTTTTTTATTTACGTTTTGAAGAGAATTGATTATATTTTGTAGGCAATTATTGTTGTTCATTATTATATTTTTAATTAAATTTATTATAACTATTGTTTTAGTTTTTATAAAAATAAGAAAATTATAGTATTTACTTTCCTATTCTTTATAATTTTAATTACTATAGATTCATTCTATATGCTTCACGATCAACGGCTTCAATATTTAGCTCATCTGATTCGTCAAGATTATTATTAGTTTTTTCAATAGTTTGTGCTAATTCTGCAATAGTTTGTTTATCAAATATTTCCGTCATAGAAAGTCTTATTTGGAAGATTTCCTCAAGTCGAGAATTAATTTGAGTTGCTAATAGTGAATGTCCTCCTAATTCAAAGAAGTTATCATAAATACCTACTTGGTCAATTCCTAAAAGTTCTTGCCATATTTTTGTGAGCTTTTCTTCATTTTCATTACGGGGAGCGACATAAGGATTAGCTAGACTAGGACGGGGAAAAGTAGATTTTATTTCATTTTCTTTGGTTATTTCTTTTTCATTTCTGGAATTAAATCCAAGATTTTGGTCTAAATTTACATTTAAATTTCGTTTAGTTACAATAATTTGTGAGATATCTTGACTTAAAATACGGTTGAAAGCTTCTAAACCTTCTTTTATTGTTATTCCTTTATCAAAAATTTCTTTATGATATTGTTTGAATTTATCCATAGCAGGATTATTAGTTGCCATCCCAACTTCTTTCCATACATCCCAATCAATAGCAACAGTAAAATAATTTCGCTTTAAATAAGCAAATCCATCCAGAAAAGCATTAGCAGCACTATAATCTATTATTCCTCCTAATCCACCAATAATCGAACTAATTGATGAAAATAATACTAAGAAATCTAAATTAAGGTCTTTTATTACTGAATCAAGTACTAATGTTCCCTTAACTTTTGGGGCAAAAACATCTGCTACCATTTCAGGTGTTTTTGATTGAAATGTTCCTTGTCCAGTTATTCCTGCCGCATGAATAATACCATGGAGATCCCCAAATTTTTCATATATTTGATTTATTGCTAATGTCATTTCTTGCTGGTTGGTTATATCGGCTTTAATTGCTAATACTTCTGCTCCTAATCTTTCAAGTGTTTGAAGTTTTTTGATTTTTTGAATTAGAGAATTATCTGAATTTAAAGTTGTTAACAAATTATTCCATTCATGTTTAGGTGGTAAATCTGAACGTCCAATGAGAACCAATTTCGGTTGTATGCTTTGAGCTAAATATTCGGCAATTGCGCCTCCAATACCTCCTAAACCTCCGATGATGCAATAGACTCCTTCTTGACGCCATCGTGTTTCATTAGAATTTACTTCCTCTAAAGGAGTTGCTTCAAGGGTTTGTATCCATCGATGATATCCTCGATAAGCAACTACTGCTTCGGTAGATTCTGTTGCTAATTCTTTTATAAGTTGATGGACTAACTTATTATCTGAGAGAAGCTCATTCTCAGGAATAATAATATCTATATTACGGCATTTTATATTTAAATATTCTTGAGGGATAACTTTACAAGCTCCTAAAATGGTTGTTTTCTCTGGACAAATCTTTTCTTCTCCTGTAACTTCTTGGACATTATTGGATACAATACTCATTTTTATGTCAGTATTTACATGATTTTTATCTAATGATTGAGTTAAATATACTAAACTCCAAAAGCCAAGTTCTTGGTATTTTTCTAAGGATTGTCCTTGATTAACACTCCAAAAATGACTTATTATGGGAAATTCTTCTAATTCAGCCAATTCTTTAACTAATAAATCATAGTCTTCAGGTTTGCTTGGATTAATTGTATACTCATGCTTTCCAGAATTTAAACCATCTAAAGATGAATTTTGATGATTGATAAATTCTTCACCTGCGAAAACTTGGATAACTGTATCTCTTTCCCGACGACTTAATTCTTTACTTAAAGATGAACCTAAACCACATTCATCGCAGAAAATTAACCAATAATAAGGTTTATCTTCTAAGTTTTTTAATTGTTTTGCAGATCTTTTCCAAGAAGGAGTATAAAAGAAGTCTTCAATATTTTTTGTTATTTCTAATTTTCTTTTTCTTTTAACACCATTTGAATTTTGGGGGGGATCGATCCAATAACGCTGACGTTCAAATGGATAAGTTGGTAATGGAATTCGATTAGGTTTTTTATCTCTATAAAATCCATCCCAATCTATTTCAACTCCTTCTAGCCAAAGTTTTCCTAAAGTTTCTAGTAAAAATACTTGATCTGATTTTTCATTTTTAGGATGACGCATTGAAGAAAGTACTACTTTATCGTTTTTATGTTGTCGAATCATGGTAGTTAATGCTGTTCCAGGTCCAACTTCTAAGAAAATTGACTGTTTTTCTTTTAATAATTCTGTAACTCCTTGAGAAAATAATACTGGTTGACGTAAATGTTTTCCCCAATAATTTGGATCTATCGCCTGTGATTCTGTAATCCATTTCCCTGTGATATTAGAAATAAAAGGAATAGATGGACTATTTAATTTTAGTTTCTCTACTTCTTTAGTGAAAATAGGTACAATAGAATCCATCATTGGGGAATGAAAAGCATGAGATGTATGTAAATAACGACAGTTAATTCCTTTTTTAACTAAATTATTTTGGAATTCTTCAATTGCTGCTATGGAGCCTGCTACTACACTTAAAGATGGTGCATTATGTGTTGCTAAAGAGATTTCAGGATTGAGGAGGGGTTGTAATTCTTCTGGTGATAAACCTACTGAAAGCATGATACCAGTTGGCATTTGTTGCATTAATTGCCCTCGCTTGACTACTAATGCTAAGGCATCTTCTAGAGAGAAAACATCTGCAAGAGTTGCGGCTACATACTCTCCAATACTATGGCCTATAGTAGCTTGAGGGCGAATTCCCCAAGACATCAACAGTTTTGCTAAGGCATACTCAATGACAAATAATGCAGGTTGACAAATAGCTGTCTGTTTTAATTTTTCTGCTGCAGTTTCTATATTTTCTTCTTGCGGATAAATGATTTGTTGCAAATCTAGCCCTAAATGGGGTTTGAGTAGCTGACAACAATGATTAATTTCTTCTTGAAATATAATTTCTTTCTGATATAATTCTTTACTCATGTTCACATACTGGGAACCTTGGCCTGAAAACATGAAGAAAATAGAAGGATCCCCAGATTCTTCTTGAAATTTAGTAAAAATTCGTTGGGGATCAATGGATTGCAAAACTGTAGTAGCATCTTTTAGGTTTTGTGCTACAAATGCTCGTCGATGATTAAACTTTCTCCGGCCAATTTGCAAGGTATAAGCAACATCAGCTAGGTTTAAGTCTGTATTTTGGGTGAAATAGTTTCCTAAATTAGTTGTAGTTGTTTCTAATGCCGAACTGGTTTTAGCAGAAAAAAGTAATAATTGAGGAGACTCACAAGTAGTATTTGTTTTCTTATCGGGAGCTTCTTCTAAAATTATATGAACATTTGTTCCTCCTATACCAAATGAACTAACTCCTGCTCTTCGTTTTGAGTTATTTGTTTGCCATTCTTTTAGTTCAGTATTAACATAAAATGGGCTATTATCAAAATTTATCTGAGGATTAGGGCTTTCAAAGTTGATGCTAGGGGGAATTAATTTATGTTTTAAAGCTAAAATTGTCTGAATCAAACCCATAATTCCTGCTGCTGCATCTAAATGACCGATATTAGTTTTTACTGAAGTAATCGCACAATAGCCTTTTTTATCTGTTCCATATCGAAATGCTTCAGTCATTGATGCTATTTCTATCGGGTCTCCTAGTGGAGTTCCTGTGCCATGAGTCTGTACGTAAGTGATTGTTTCTGGATCTACTTCTGCCATCAAATGAGCAGAGCGAATTACTTTTGTTAATCCTTGTGGACTAGGAGCGGTATAGCCAACTTTGAGATCTCCATCATTATTAATAGCAGAGCCTTTAATCACGGCGTGAATACAGTCTCCATCCTCAATAGCATCTTCTAAACGTTTAAGCATGACAACTCCGATGCCATTACCACCAACAATTCCTTTGGCTTGGGCATCAAAAGCTCGGCAATGTCCATCTGAAGAGATAATTTCTGTAGGACATAGGGTATTTTCATTTTGAGGAAATTTGACGGCAATTCCTGCTGCTAAAGCCATATCACATTCACCTGCTAGCAAACTTTGACAAGCTAAATGAATCGATACGAGGGAACTCGAACAAGCTGTTCCCATACTTATGCTAGGGCCTGTTAAGTTTAATTTATAAGAAGCTAAAGTAGAAACATAATCTTTATCTATTCCAATAATATTTTGGATATCTGTCATTACAAAATCTTCATGAGGATAAAGGTTAAAAAGCCAATAAGTGCTCATTCCTACTCCAGCAAAAACCCCTATGGGCCGTTTTTCTCTGGAGGAGTCATAACCTGCATTTTCTAAGGCTTCCCAAGCACATTCTAAAAAGAGACGATGTTGGGGATCCATCGCTGCGGCTTCTCTGGGGTTAAATCCAAAAAATCCAGCGTCGAATTGTTCTATATCTTTGAGAATGGATCCTGCTTTAATTTTCTTATTTTCTGAGTTTGAATTATCTGTTGCTTCACAAAATATGGTAGTTAATTCTACTCCTTGGGTGATTTTCTCCCAGAATTCTTCAAGGTTATTTCCTCCAGGAAATCTTCCTGATATTCCTATTACTGCTATTTCTAATCCGTTTGTTTCCGTTTCCATTTTTATTCTCCTTTTAAGTTAGATGATTATCGAAATTATTTTAACTTGATTATTATTTTTTTTAATAAAATCTAATTCTCTTAGATCTTTTTCTTTTTTCTTTAAGTCTATTTTTCCCTTTGGTCATTTGTTTTTCAATTTCCATAGTGTTTTCTTTGACTAAATTGTCATTATTTTGTCGGCTTAAATATTGAACCAATTCTTTAATGGTTTGATATTTAAATAATTCAACGACTGAAATACCTTGACAAAGTTCAGGCAATTCTTGTTGTAATTCATTAAATATTTTTGTAACTAATAGTGAATTACCCCCCAAGTCAAAGAAATTATTATTGATTCCTACTCTTTCTAGTCCTAAAACTTGTTGCCAAATTTTTGCTATTTTTTCTTCTAATTCATTATTTGGTGGAATAATTGTAATTTCTTCTGTATTTAAAAGCTCAGTTTGATTTAATAAAGCTTTACGATCAACTTTGCCATTAGATGTTAAAGGAAATTTATCTAAAAATATAAATAATGATGGTATCATATATTCTGGAACTTTGTCTTTAATAAATTGATTTAACTCTTCTTGTGTAGGTTTTAAATCCTTTTCCGTAATTATATATGCTGCTAATTGTTTTTTATTTAAGTGTTGATTTTCTATTGCTTGAACCAAACAAGACATTACCTTGGGGTGTTGCACTAAAGCGGCTTCAATTTCTCCAGCTTCGATTCGATGTCCACGAATTTTGATTTGAAAATCTACTCTTCCTAAAATTTCGATGTTGCCATCGGGAAGGTAACGCCCTAAATCTCCTGTGCGATAAATCCTTTCTCCGGTACGTGGGTGACTAACAAAACTCGTTCGGGTTTTCTCTTGGTTGCGCCAGTATCCTTTAGCTAATCCTATACCACTACAACAAATTTCTCCTGTAACCCAGATCGGGCAATCTTCTAACGCTTCATTTAAAATGTAGTATTTTGTATTAGCTATAGGTTTTCCATAGGGGATACTTTTCCAAGAGGAATCTACTGTTTCTACTAAATACCATATATTCCACATGGTAGTTTCTGTGGGTCCTCCTACTGAGAGCAAAGAAACATCTTTGATTAGTTGATCAAGTCTCTTTGGGAGAGTCAAGGATATTTTATCCCCTCCTAAAATTGCCCATCGCAAGGATTGAGGCAGTGATTCGGAATTATAACTTCCATATTCTAATAGCATTTCCATCATTGGTGGCACTGAATTCCAAATTGTTACTTTTTCTCTTGACATTAATTCGGCCCAATGATTGGCATTTTTTATTTGAGATGCATCTGGAATCACTAAACTTCCTCCTGCTGATAGAAGGCCAAAGATATCAAATAATGACATATCATGATGTAATGCGGTTAAAGCCAAAATTCGATCATTTGAATTTAGAGCTAAAAATTTATTAGTATGAACTATTGCATTTACTATTCCTTTATGAGCAATTTTTACTCCTTTTGGTAAGCCTGTAGAACCTGATGTATAAATAACAAATGCCAAATCATTTTGGTTTTGTATAGAATCTATAGGGGAATAGCTTTCCTCTTTGATCTGATTATTTTTATCTATACAAATTGTTGTAATATTATTTTTCCAGTTAATTTTGCTATCAATCCATGATTGAGTCAAGATAAATTCCACTTCACCATCTTCTAATAAATAAGAAAGTCGTTCTTGAGGAAGAGAAGAATCAATCGGAAGATAAGCACCTCCTGCTTTTAAAATTCCCAAGACTGCCACAATTTGTTCCCATCCTTTTTCCATTACGACAGCAACTAATTGGTTTGGTTGTATCCCTCTATCTCGTAAATAATGACCTACTCCATTGGATAATTCATCTAATTCTTTATAAGTTAATTTTTTTTGTGGTGAAATAATTGCCAATTCATTCTCTCTTAATTCTACTTGTTTTTCAAAGAAAGTATGCAAAAGCTGGTTAGGTATGGGGTTTTCGGTATTATTAATAGCTTCTCTTTGGGCTAATTGATGGGAAGGAATTAGATTTCGTCTAGTTTTTTCCCAAGTTGCATCTGAAGCAACTAGCTGCCTCAAAAGACGGCAATAAGACTCAAACATATCATCTATTAAGCCTTCAGGGAAAAGTCCTTTAACCACATCCCAAGTGAAAGTCAATACTCCTTGTTGTTCAGAAACCTGATGATCGAGCCATACTTGAGAAGCTTGACTGATGCCATATACCATTTTGCCAAATTGACTCAAAGCTGAAGTTTCTTGCCCTAGGGATTCAAATCCTAATACACTAGTGAAAACAATAGGCATAGCTACAGGAATTCCTCCTTTTCGTTGATTTAATTCACGCATTACTTTTACTCCACTGAAATAACGATGTTCTAAATCCTGCCACAGTTGCTTTTGTAAGCGAATTGCTCTATTTTTAAATGATTCTAATTTGGAGTTATTCACTTCCAGTAGTGTTACTGAAGTAAAATCTCCTAAAATATTATTGACTTCAGGATGAAGAGGAAGACGATTAAATAGAGCTAAATTAATAGTAAATCGAGGATTTGTAGTCCAAAGGGTGAGAATTTCTGCAAAAGCTGTTAATAAAAGTGCTGAAATTGTAATTCCTGCTTGAGATGCTTTTTGTTTAAGTTTTTGAGTATTCTCTACATCAAGGTATCCACTGAAACGTTGACAATGATGGTATTTGATAGAAGAAGGATTGGTAGCTAAGGGTAATTGTGGTGCCGGTGGCAAGGTATCAACTCGATTTAACCAATATTCTTTAGATATGGTATAAAGTTGTGTCTTTTCTATAGATTTCTCTGCTAAAACATAGTCTCGAAATGAGAGTGATAGTGGAGGCAAGGATTTTTCGGCATTGTGGCATAGTTGAAACCATTCATCAAATAAACGAAACATACTCCATGCGTCAAATATTTGTAAGTCATAGCTAATATGAAGTCTTATTTTCTCATTATCTAAAAGGGTTGCTCTAAATTCAAACAAAGGAAAGTGATCATATGGGAGGACTTGGTGTGATAATTCTTCACGTATTTCTTCAATTTTTCTATTAATAATCTCTTCATTTTCTCCTCTTAAATCTAATACTTTCATCTTATAAAGAGGAACTTTTTTAAGAATTACCTGTTTCCCATCTGGTAACATTATGGCTTTTAACATGTCATGTCGTTCAATTAACTGTTGTAAAGCCCAATTTAATCGCTCCAGATTTAAACCTTCTCCTTCAATCTCGTAATAACCGTGATTGGCTACATCCCCAAATTCTAATACTCCCATGCGCCCAATCCAAAAAGCATATTGCATATCAGTTAGAGGAAAAGGCTCGTAACGCTTATCTGGTTCTGGTCTTATTTGTGGTAAAGCATCTGTAACTGTACCAATATTTTTCTGCCGTAATAAGGATATTATTTCTGGCTTATATAAATTTAATATTTCAATTCGTTCTGGAGTTAGTACTCCTTTTGGGGCACGAATTCCTAATTTTTCTCCATCAAGCCATAATTTTACTCCTTCTTCAGAAAGTTCTATTAATGTTTGATTTAAATTTGTATTTAAAGTCATAGTGTAAATTCCTCCATATCATTTTCTACGGTATTAGATTGATGTTCAAGTAAGCTTGCTTTTTCTAAAGCTAATTGAGTTAGTAAGTCTGAAGCAAGTTGAGTGATAGTTTGTTCTTCAAAGAACTTAGATACAGGTACGGAAAGTTTTAAATCTGTTTCAATGCGGTTTTTAAGTTCCATTGCCATTAAAGAATCTAATATTGTTGTTAAAAGTTGTTGTGATTGAATTTTATTCGGAAGAATCTGTAAGGAATTAGCCAATCCTTCTATGATATATTGTTCTACCATTTCCAAGCGTTTTTCGGCAGGAGTGTTTAAAATATCTTCTTTTGAAATACTAATCTTGGTAGAAGCAAAAGTTTTTAAACCTTTTTCTGGTGATTTGCCATTAGTTGTCTGCCTAAGTGTTTCAAAACTAACAGGCTTTAAATGAGCGTCAATTATTTCTGCTACAAGTTTTCCTGTATTATCGAAAAGCCAGAGGTTGGCTAAAATTGTTTCAGGATAATTCTCTTTATTATTTTCATTATTTTTTTGATGTTTTAATTTAACTCGCCCCCATAATTGGTTAGATTTTAGAGTTTGGTTATTTTCAGATGTCAATTCATCTAAATTTTCCTTAGAAAATCCATAATATTGAAAGCTTTCTAAACCTACTATTAAATAAATTTTGGTACTTTCTAAAAAGTGAATAGATAAAAGTTGAATCCAAGCATCTATTGCCCCTAATGGCAATAAATATTTTCTTTCTATTTCTACATTTCTTTTGATAATTCCAATTGATTCTCCATCTTTATGCCAAATTTTTTCAAGGCATTGGCAACTATTTCCTAAGTTTACTCCTCTTTTTTTCACCATTTGGTAAAAATTATCAGCAGATATTTCTGATTTATATTCATTTTTAATTTGTTCAAAAGAAGCTAAATCATCAGAGGTAATTGAGTCTTTGATTGAATTTTCTTGGATTATTTTTCCACTGGCATGAAGAATCCATTCTACTTTGCTATCAGTTAATTCCTGACTAAAGATTTGGAAAGATATTTCTTCTTGATTTTCAGGAGTAAGAATTAATTGAATAGTTATTTTATCTCGTTCTAAAAAACTTAATGCTTGGGAGATAAATAGTTGTTTAACCTGAAATTTTTCTATTTCTAAAGCTTCTTTTATACCTGCAAAAGCTATTTCTAAATAAACTACCAAGTTCATTATTGGCATTTTATCTATTTGATGATCTTTTACTAAGGGTAATGATTCTAAATTTAGTTCGGATTCAAACTGAATTTGCTTTAAAGGAGAGAAAATTTTTCTGTCTAATAAAGGATGGGATATCTTTTTAAATGTTTTTATTTCTAAATTTTGAGCAAAAACATTTTGATTCCAATATTTTTGGCGATTCCAAGGATAATTGGGAATTCTTACTCGATTGCGATTATAGTTACTATCAAATTCTAACCAATTAATATCGATTCCTTTTGTATAGATTTTTCCTAAACTTTCGAGTAAAATTTGCCAATCTTTTTCTCCTTTTTTTAAAGAAGGCAACCAAGTAACTGTATTTTTTTCTTCAGAAAAACATCTCCTTGCCATACCAATTAAAATAGGATTGGGACCAATTTCTAAAAATATATTATAGGATTGTTTTTCTAATGTTTGAATACTGGAAAAAAATCTAACTGGTTGACAAATATGACGACACCAATACTGTGGATTAGTTATTTCAGAATGGGTAATTACTTCACCTGTTTCATTAGCAATTAAATCAATTTTAGGTGGAAAATAACTAATTTCTCCTGCTATCTTAGCAAATTCTGCTACCATTGGCTTCATTAAATCAGAATGAAAAGCATGACTTACATTTAATTCTCGAAACTCAATTTCTTCTATTTCTAATTGGGAAATAATTGTTTTTATAGACGAACTTTCTCCGGAAATTACAATATTATTTGGTCCATTAATAGCAGCAATTGCAACATTCCAAGAGGGATTAGATGCTAATTTTTCTTGGATTTTTTCTAGGGTTGTAAATACGGCAACCATCTTACCTTTTCGAGGCAAAGTATTCATTAACCGCCCTCGATGACTAATTAATTTCAGCCCATCTTCTAGACTAAATACTCCTGCCACACAAGCTGCTACATATTCCCCAACACTATGGCCCATAACACCATCTGGCTGAATTCCCCAAGATTGCCATAATTTTGCTAAGGCATATTCTACGGCAAATAAGGCAGGTTGAGTATATGCTGTTTCATCTATGAGATTAACAACATTAGTATCCTCATCTTTTTCTGGATATAAAACCTCTAGTAAGGGTTTTTCAAGATAAGGGCGTAGCAAATCATCACATTGTTTTAGAGTTTGACGAAATAAAGGTTGGGTTTCATACAGTTCTTTTCCCATGTTAAAATACTGAGAACCTTGTCCTGTAAAGATAAAAGCTATTTTTTTAGAATAGTTAATGTGTTTTTCTTCTTTTAAATCACTAATATAATTATTTAATTTAATCCCTATTTCTTGTGAATTTTCCCCTACTACAGCCCAACGGTAATTAAAATGTGGTCGAGTGGTGTTTGCTGTAAAACAAATGTCTTCAATTGAAACTTGAGGATTTTTCTCTAAAAAATCTTTATAGCAAGTTATTAAATTGTCTAATGCAGATTTGCTCTTAGCAGATAAAGTAAGAAGATGACAAGGTCTAGGGATAAGTTCTTCTTTTTTATCTTTATTAGGTAATTTATTATTAAATTCTTCTAAAATAATATGACTATTTGTACCGCTAAATCCAAAAGAACTTACTCCTGCAAATCGTTTTTGCTCACTTTTAACTTCCCATGGTATTGATTTAGTTGGAATTTTAAGAGAAAATTCTTCTAAAAAAATCAAAGGATTTATTTCTTTTAAGTTAAGATGAGGAGGTATTTCTTGGTGTTGCATTGCTAAAACAACTTTAATTAAACCAGCTATTCCTGCCGCAGCTTCCAAATGTCCGATATTAGTTTTAACGGATCCCATGGATACAAATTCCTCTTTTACCTTTTTTTTCCCTAAAACCTCAGCTAAAGCTTTCACTTCTATGGGATCTCCTAAAGAAGTACCTGTGCCATGAGCCTCCACATAACTAATTTGGGATGGATTTACTTTGGCATTTTGTAATGCCTCTCGAATACAAGCTTGTTGGGCCTGCCCATTAGGTACCGTCAATCCGCTACTACGCCCATCCTGATTCACTGCGGAACCTCGAATCAAAGCTAATATGTCGTCTCCATCAGCCACTGCATCGGAAAGACGCTTTAAGACGATCATACCACATCCTTCTCCTCTGCCATAACCATCAGCTGCTGCATCAAAAGTCTTGCAACGCCCATCAGGAGAAAGTGCCCGAAGTTTTGACATCGCAATAATCGTCAAAGGAGATACCATTAAATAAACCCCACCTGCCAAAGCCAACCGGCATTCCTGATTGCGCAAACTTTGAACTGCTAAATGGATACTTACTAAAGATGATGAACAAGCCGTATCCACTGCTAACGAGGGTCCTTGAAGACCTAAATAGTAAGATAAACGACCGGCTGTGACACTTAAAGCATTACCAGTTGCCATATAAACATCAATCTCTTCGGGGTTTCCTAACATAAGCTGTTGTGCATATTCATTGACACTAATTCCTATGAATACACCAGTCTTGCTTCCCATTAGTTTCTGAGGATTTATAGTTGCATTTTCTAAGGCTTCCCA
Organism: Prochloraceae cyanobacterium PL24a_bin.78; assembly: GCA_028281945.1. Lineage (GTDB taxonomy): Bacteria > Cyanobacteriota > Cyanobacteriia > Cyanobacteriales > JANQIW01 > JANQIW01. The sequence continues at coordinate 15,601 of JANQIW010000025.1, read as the reverse complement.
ACTTACTTCTAATAATAATCTTTGTTGAGGATCCATATTTATTAGTTCTCTAGGAGTTAATCCAAAAAAATCTCCATCGAATTCATCTATTTTATCTAAGAATCCTCCCTGTTTAACATTCATTTTTCCAGATTTTTCCGGATCAGAATCATAATAGGCATCTACATCCCATCGATTATTAGGAATATCTACAATCCCATCTCTTCCGTTGCGTAACAATTCCCAGAAAGATTCAGGATTATTCGCGCCTCCTGGAAAACGACACCCCATACCCACAATAGCAATAGGTTCGGATTTTGCTTGCTCTAATGAATCCAATTTAGAACGCATTTCCTTAAGAGCGAAAGCTGCACGCTGTAAAGGAGTTAGTTTTTCGAGATTTTCAGGAACATTTTTACTCATAATTAATTCCCCATTAATGATTGAAATTCATTTTCGATTAATGCTTGTAATTCATCATCAGATAGTTGTTGAATATCTTCTAATTCTTGTGTTAGATTTTCATCTTCCATATTTTCAGAATTAGAGGGAGAAGCATCATCTTTGATTAGCACTTCTTCTAATAAATAAGTAGCAAGTGCTTCAATGTTAGGATATTCAAATGTTAAAGTAGCAGAAAGTGTTTGGCCAATACCAGCTTGAAGCTGATTTTTAAATTCCAAAGCCATTAAAGAATCCATTCCCATATCAAAGAAACCTAAATTTGGTTCTGGTATTTGAGAATCATCTAATTCCAAAGCCTTAGCAATATCCTTTTGAAGTTGTTTAATTAAAAAACCTTTTTGTTTTTCAGGAAGAATTTCTTGTAATTGTTGTAAAAGCAGTGGTTTTTCATCTACTTTTTCTTTTCGTTTAACTTTATTAGCTATGTTAAACAATAATGTTTCTTCTATTCCTCCAGAAAAAACTTGGAAAAATTTCTCCCAATCAATAGGCAATATAGTAATTTGTCCTAAATTTTGCCTTAATAATTGTCCCAAAAGCTCAAATCCTTGTGAAGGCTCAATAGGAGTAACCCCTCCATTTTTCCAGCGTTGTTCCCCTTTATCTCCTAAAGAAGCAGCCATTCCCGTCTCACCCCAAGGACTCCAATTAATAGTTAAAGCTGGTAAGTTTTGCAACTTTCGATGGTATACTAGTGAATCTAAAAAACTATTACCAGCAGCATAATTTCCTTGACCTGGAGAACCTAGTACAGAAGCTATGGAAGAGAAACATACGAAAAAATCTAAATCTAAATCTTTTGTAAAAGTATGTAAATTCCATGTACCTTTAACCTTGGGACTCATCACATTAACAAAACGACTCCAAGTTTGATTCCTCAATATACCATCTTCTAATACACCTGCCAAGTGAATAATACCTTTAAGAGAATGGTATTTTTTAATAATAAATGCCACATCTTCTGATTTAGAGATATCAGCTTGAATAATATCAATCTGTACTCCCTGTGCCTCCAATCCAGAAATAGTCCTAACAGCGGATTCTTTAGGAGTGCTACGCCCTACTAATAAAAGATGTTTTGCACCCAAATTTACCATCCATTGAGCACATTTCAACCCCAATCCCCCCAATCCACCAGTAATTAAATATGCACCATCGGCTTTCATAGTAGAAAACTGAGGTATTGATGACTTGCCATTATGATTTTCAACTGGGCAAGACACTAACCGAGACACATATCTTTGTTTTCCTAAAAAGGCAACCTCTGTGGGGATTTCCTGTCTCAACAATTCTTCAAAAAGACTACTTGCAATCTCTTCAGAATTACCTGAACCTACATCTATAAGACCTCCCCATAATTCCGGATGTTCCATAGCTACTACACGACCTAATCCCCATATAGGTGTTTGTGCCATGGCTAAAGAATGTCTATTACTTAAAGCTTGGGATTCTTGCGTCACTATCCATAAATTGGTTTGAGAAATTTTTGTGAGATTTAAAGCTTGTACTAAATAAAGTACACTACCACAGTTTCTTAATTGATCTTTTTCTAGAGATTCTAGGGTAATCTCTTCCGTAGGAGTGCTATCAAGATTCCATAAATGAACTATACCACGGCAAGGTTTTTGATTTAAAACAGTATTGACCAAATTCTGAAAATCTTCAGGATTGGCGGTACTTATAGCCCATTCTCCCTCCCCTAATTGTTGGTAAGTTTTTCCCTCAAAAACTAGGATAACAGTCTCTCCTAGACTATTTAACTTTTCGGATAATTTCCTCCCAATGCCTTGATTTTTATCGGCAAATACAAGCCAAATACCAGATTCTTTCCAATTAGGTACAGATTTTATTTCACGTTCTTGGGGTTGCCAAACTATTTCATATAGCCAATCTCGATAATTATTTTCTGGGATTGGTTGTGGTTTTTCTATTTTTCCTGCCCAATAACTTTTTCTTTGGAAAGGATAAGTGGGCAAAGATACTTTTTTTCTTATATAATTTTCTTCAAATCCATCCCAATTAACAGTAACTCCTTTCATATACAACTTGCACAAACTATTGAGAATTTGTTCCCAATCCGAATAACCTGAACGTAAGGAAGGTAGCCAAGTTGCTGTATTTTCAGGGAGACATCTCTGCCCCATTCCCAATAAAACAGGGTGAGGTCCTATTTCTAAGAATAAATCATACTCTTGGTTTTCTAAAGTTTGAATACTATCATAAAATTGAACTGATTCTCTAATATGACGAACCCAATAACTAGGATTAGTAATTTCTCCTCGTTCAACTTGTTGACCATTAAGATTAGAAATTATCCTAATTCGAGGTTCTTTGTATTCAATTTCAGATGCAATTATTTCAAAAGAAGCTAAAATAGGATTCATTAAGGGAGAATGAAAGGCATGAGATACCTTTAACAATCTATATTCTATTCTTTTTTTACTTAATTTTTCAATAACTAAATCTACTATTTCACTTATTCCAGAAATAACAATACTACTTGGACCATTATTTGCGGCAATAGCTACTTTTCCTTCAAAAGGTTTAATTAACTCTAATACTTGAGATTCACTGGCGAATACTGTGACCATCTTACCATTTCTAGGTAATCTTTCCATCAAATTACCTCTTTGAGCAATGAGTTTTAATCCATCTTCCAGACTAAAAACCCCAGCTATACAGGCAGCTACATACTCCCCTACACTATGGCCCATAACCACAGATGGTTCAATTCCCCATGACTGCCATAACTTAGCTAAAGCATACTCAATGGCAAACAAAGCCGGTTGGGTATAATTGGTTTCATTTAATAAATTTAAGTCTAAATTATCTTTAGGATATAAAACTTCAAGTAAAGATTTTTCCAAATAAAGCTGTAAAATTTCATTACAATAATCTATAACTTGACGAAAAGTAGGTTGATTTTGATAAAGTTCATATCCCATATTAATGTATTGAGAACCTTGCCCTGTAAATAAAAAAGCAATTTTGCGGTTACTAGAATGCAATAATGGAGTATTTGAATTTTGATCATTTGGGAAATTCTCAATGAATTCCCCCAGATTTTCCTGTAATTCCTCAATACTAGAAAGCTTCACAGCCCAACGGTAGTCAAAATGCCATCTACCTGTATTTGCAGTAAAACAGAGATCTTGAAGAGAAATATTGGTATTTTTAAATAAAAACTTTTGATATGCCAGTGCCAAATCTCTCAAAGCCATCTTATTTTTACCTGAGATAGTCAGGATATGAAAAGGACGCTCTTGGATTTCTGAGTTATTTTTTTTGTTATTCTTAGAATATAAAACTGGTGGTTCTTCTATTATTAAATGAATATTCGTTCCGCTCATCCCAAAAGAGCTTACACCTGCCAAAAGTTTTTGGTAATCTCTATTATTAGAATTGATATTATTATAATTTTCTTGATAATCCTTGTATAAATAACTATGCCAAGACTTTAACTCAGTTGAAATAATAACTGGAATATTTTCCCAATCAATGGCATGATTTGGTTTTTTTAAATGAAGATGAGGAGGTATTTCTCCATGTTGCATAGCCAAAACCACTTTAATCAGACTAACAACTCCTGCGGCAGCTTCTAGATGTCCAATATTAGTTTTCACAGAGCCAATCACCAACGGCTGATGGTGTAAACGCCCTTCACCATAAACCGCGTTCAAAGCTTCAACCTCAATGGGATCTCCTAAAGAAGTTCCCGTGCCATGGGCTTCAACATAGCTAACTGCATTTGGTTTCACATTAGCATTAGCCAATGCCTCTCGAATCACATCCTGTTGAGCCAAACCATTAGGAACAGTTAATCCACTACTACGGCCATCATGGTTAATAGCTGAACCACGAATTACAGCTAAAATATTATCACCATCAGCAATAGCATCAGAAACACATTTTAATACAACAATTCCACAACCTTCTCCTCTACCATAACCATCGGCACCATCATCAAAGGTTTTGCAACGACCATCTTGAGCTAAAGCACGCATATTTGAGAGGACAATGTTTCCTTGAGGTGAAAGGATGAGGTTAACTCCTCCCGCTAAAGCCATTTTACATTCTTGATTTCGTAAACTTTGACAAGCCAGATGAATCCCTACGAGAGACGATGAACAAGAAGTATCTATAGATAAAGCTGGTCCTTTCAAGCCTAAATTATAAGATAAGCGACCTGCTGCTACACTTGGAGTATTTCCTGTGAAAAAGTAAGGACCTAAATTTAAACTTTCATCAGAATTTTCTAGCACTCGTGAGTAGTCCGAAGGATTGATTCCAATAAAGACTCCTGTCAAACTATTTCCTAATTTTGCTGGAGAAATTCCGCCATATTCTAAAGCTTCCCAACTCACTTCTAATAATAATCTTTGTTGAGGATCCATGCTTTTCACTTCACGAGGAGCAATTTCAAAAAAATTAGCATCAAATTCATCGACTTTGATATCTAAAAATCCACCTCTCTTAACATACATCCGATCTTTTTTACTCTTATCTTCATCATAAAAAGCTTCAATATTCCATCTAGATAGAGGTATTTCTCCAGTTGCATCTCTGCCATTACGTAATAAATCCCAAAAACTTTCAGGATTATTTCCACCTCCAGGAACCCTACATCCCATTCCAATAATAGCAATAGGCTCAGCTTGGGATTTTTTTTTCGCTTCTAGCTGAGATTGCATTTTTTCTAGGGCTAGAAAAGCTTGTCTTAATGCCGATAAGTGACTAAATCTTTCTGATATTTTATCCATTTATCTTGATTAAATACCCTCCAATTTTGCTAGTAGTAATTCTTCTACTTGTTCATCTGAAAGTTTTTCCAGTTTGGCAGCAACAGTTGCTAGATTATCTTTTTTCTCTTCCATCTCTACATCAAACTTCATTCTTTCTTCAAGTAAATATCTAGCCAGACTTTCAATATTAGGATACTGAAAAGCCAAAGTAGTTGAAAGTGAAAGGTTTAAACTACTTTCAAGTTTCTTTTTTAATTCAACTGCCATTAAAGAATCCATTCCTAAATCGAAAAACCCAGTTTTAGGATTTGGTAGTTGTTCTTGATTCATTCCTAAAACTTTTCCGACTTGTTTTTGAAGATATCCCATCAATATATTCAATCTTTCGTTAGGAGGATTGTTATTTAAAAACTCGATAAATTCAGATTTTTTTGTTCTTTCAAATACTTTTAATTCTTCTCCTTGATTAACTATTTTGTGTTGTTGTTGTTTCTTTTGTCTATTAATTATAATATTTAATAACTTAGGCAGTAATTTAATTTCGTCTTGACTAAGATTATTATCTTGTTCTAATTCTTGTAATAACTTTTCTTCATCATCTTGAGATAAAAGATGAAGCATTTCCCTTTCTTTTTCTCTAGATAATATAGGATTTGAATTAGATTCAATCCAGTAACGCTCTCTTTGCCAAGGATAAGTAGGAATTTGTATTCGGCGATAAGGATAACCTTGATGAAAACCTAACCAATCAATGGAAACTCCTGTGATATGTAATTCTCCTAAACTTTCAAGTATTTGTTGCCAATTTGATTTATAAGGGCGCAAACTGGGCAACCATCGATAACTATGGGAATTACCATTATTTTCATGATCATAATCATAATCATAAATTTTTTGTCCCATTCCTAACAAGATAGGTTTTGAACCTATTTCTAGAAAAACTTGATAACCACTTTCAAATAAAGTAGCCATACTTTGAGCAAATCTAACTGGTTCTATAATATGATTAACCCAATAATCTGGAGTCTGTATTGATTCATTAGCAAATTTTCCAGTAACATTAGAAATTATATCTATTTTAGGTTTAGAATATTTTATGTTCAAAGCAACCTTTTTAAATTCATCCAACATTGGTTGCATCATTTGAGAATGAAAAGCACGTTTTACTTGAAGTTTTTTAAACTTAATTTGTTCCAGAAAAAAACTTTCAGTTATTTTTTCAATGCTTTTATTCTTCCCAGAAATTACAATACTGGTAGGGCCATTGATAGCAGCAATACCTACTTCAGAACTATAAGGAAGAATAGCTGTTTCTACTAGATCTTGAGATGCTAAAACAGAAACCATTTGCCCATCCTCAGGTAATGTCTGCATCAGTCGCCCTCTCACAGCAATCAATTTCAGTCCATCTTCTAGGCTAAATACACCAGCAATAGTAGCAGCCACATATTCTCCCACACTATGGCCCATCACTACAGAAGGTTTAATTCCCCAAGATTGCCATAATTTTGCTAAAGCATACTCTAAGGCGAATAAAGCTGGTTGAGTATAACAGGTTTCATCTAAAAGATCAGAAAAAGTTGGATTTTGATCTAAATCATGATTTAAATTAAAGTTGTTTTCTGTTGTACTTGAATTATATATAATCTCTACTAAAGATTTTTCTAAATAAGGACTTAAAATTTGATCACAGCGATCGAAATTTTCTTTAAAAACTGGAGAAGTTTCATAAAGTTCTCGTCCCATATTTAGATATTGAGAACCTTGTCCTGTGAATAAAAATACTATTTTAGGAGGTTTTCTCTTAGTTATTTTATTTTTTAGTATTCCATAATCTTTATCAACTTGATACTCTTTAATTTTTTGGGATAATTCTTCACTAGACTCGCATACTATAGCTAAACGATGATCGAAATGAGACCTACCGGTATTTGTAGTAAAGCAAATATCTCCCACAGATGAATTAGGATGATTTTCTAGATAATCACTATAACTTGCTACCAAATCATCTAAAGCATTTTCACTTTTAGCAGATAAAGTCAGAAGATGTTGAGGCCGCTGATAAATTTCCTGTTTGACATCCTTATTAGAATCATCATTAGCATTATCAAAAGTAACACCTTCTTCTAGAATCATATGACAATTAGTGCCACCAAAACTAAAAGAACTAATCCCAGCCCAGCGTTTCTCTGCAGTTTTATTCCAAAGAATATTTTCTGTTGGAATAGAAAAGGGAGTTTTATCTAAAGATATATATTTATTTAGTTTTTTCAAATGTAGAATCTGGGGTATTTCTTCATGTTGTAGAGACAATACAACCTTAATTAGGCTAGCAATTCCTGCTGCTGCTTCCAAATGACCGATATTAGTTTTAACAGAGCTAATGTGACAAACTTGATTCTGAGAACGATTTTTCATCAGTACTTTTTTAAGAGCTTTGAACTCAATGGGATCTCCCAAAGAAGTACCCGTGCCATGGGCTTCAACATAGCTAATTTGGGCTGGATTTACAGAAGCATTTTCTAAAGCTTGACGAATTACAGCCTGTTGTGAAGGTCCATTGGGAGCAGTAAGTCCATTACTCAATCCATCTTGATTAACAGCAGAACCTTTAATAATTGCTAAAATATTGTCACCATTAGCAATAGCATCTTCAAGGCGTTTGAGAATAACAATGCCGCAACCTTCCCCTCTAACATAACCATCTGCGGCTTCATCAAAAGTTTTACAACGGCCATCTGGAGCCATCATTCCACCTTTAGTTAGAGTCATACCTATTTCTTCTGAGATGATCAGATTTACTCCTCCTGCTATGGCCATTTGAGATTCTTTCCTTTCCAAACTTTGGCAGGCTAGATGTACTGATACTAATGATGAGGAGCAAGCAGTATCTATGGCTAAACTAGGTCCATGTAAATCCAGTAGATAAGATAAACGTCCGCCAGCAATGGAAGAAGAAGTTCCTGTAGCGTAGTAGAAATCTAGTTTAGATAAATCTTGATATAGAAGCCTTTGGTAGTCTACATTACTAATGCCAATAAATACTCCTGTTTGACTACCTGCTAGTTGAGATGGTACTAATGCTGCATTTTCTAGAGCTTCCCAAGCTACTTCTAATAACAATCTTTGTTGAGGATCCATTGTCTGGGCTTCTCTCGGAGATATTCCAAAAAAGCTAGAATCCCAGCTATCTATTTGGTCTAAAAAGCCTCCCCAACGAGTTTTGATGGTTTCAGAGGGATCAGTTATTTCGTCGTCCAATTTATCAATCTTCCAGCGATCGATTGGTACTTCTTTAATAGCATCTGTTCCCGATTGCAGCATTTTCCAAAAGGTTTCAGGATCTTTACCCTGTGGAAAACGACATCCAATGCCTATAATTGCGATGGATTCCATTTTTATTCTCTTGCTTATTTTGTTATTTTGAACTTATGGTTAAGTTAATTTTTGTTATAATTTTTTCTTACTATATAGAGGATTTTTTCGGAAATAGTTATTTAATTTTGACTTGCTAACTCCTTTGCTAAAGATTTAATGGTAGGATAATCGTAAGCTAGAGTAGGATCTATTTCGATTCCAAGCCATTTTTCTAAATCTCCAGTCATAGTGATAGCTGTTGATGAATCTAATCCATAACCATCAAAAGGTTTCATAATATCGATTTCATCTAGATCAAGATTAAGAGTTTTAGCCAAATATGATTCTAACCATTCTTGAATATCTTCTTCTTTGATTTTGTCTTGATTTGTTTCCATAACTTTATCGTTTTTTTTTAGATATTTATAGAATTTAAGTTAATATGATTTCATTTTTAGCTTCAGTTTTATCTAAAGATTTTAGGGTTGTTTTTTGGTTTTGTTGAAGAATATTATTACTCCAATAAGCAACTACATTTAGATTTCCTTCTAAATAACCTTTTTTACAAGCATAACGTTGAATTTTTCCACTAGAAGTTTTAGGAATACTATTAGTTTTTAACAAGAAGACTCCATCAACTTGTAATTCATGTTCACGAGTTATTGCTTGACAAATTTTTCCTATAACCTCAGTTGGATCGATTTGACGTAGATAACTACGTTTTACTTCCTGAACAATTATCAATCTCTCTAAAGATTCAACTTCTACTGTAAAAGCAGCACCTAAAGCAAATTCTAGAGCTGGATGACTATTTTGTACAGTAAATTCAAGATCTTGAGGATAGTGATTTCTGCCTCGGATAATAATTACATCCTTTTTTCGACCAGTTACAAATAATTCTCCATCAGAATAAAATCCTAAATCCCCTGTGCGCAAAAAAGGCCCTTCTTTTGTATCTGCGGTATAAGCATTAAAAACTGTTTCTGTTTCTAATGGTTTATTCCAATAACCCAAAGTGATACTTGAACCTGATACCCAAATTTCTCCTATTTGATTAGGAGGACATAAAGTCAAGGATTCTGGATTGACAATGACAATTTTGTGGTCTAACCAAGTTTTTCCACAGCTCACTATTTTTCGAGGATTTTTATCATCATCAGCAACGGGAATTGCTAGATTTTGCTCCATTGCTTTACTCTCTAGAGAACGAATCACAGGATCAGCCGTTTTCAATCCTCCAGAAATAAATAAAGTTGCTTCAGCCATTCCATAACAAGGGTAAAATGCCTCTTTACGAAATCCACAGGATTCAAAAGTATCAACAAATCTCTCTAATGTTTCAGCTCGTACTGGCTCGGCTCCATTAAAAGCTACCTGCCAACTACTAAGATCTAATGTTGCTCGTTCTTCAGGAGAAATTTTTTCAATACATAAATCGTAAGCAAAATTAGGTGCACCACTTACAGTAGCTCCATAGAGGGAAATTGCTTGTAACCAACGGGAGGGATTTTGAATAAAAGCTAAAGGAGATAGAAGATAACATGGTACTCCTACATACACGGATTGGAGTATATTGCCAATTAACCCCATATCATGAAATAAGGGTAACCAAGATACATAAATGGTCTTATTAGTATTTTCAAAGGCTATCTCCAACATTTTTTCGTTGTATAGCAAATTTCCATGGCTTACCATTACCCCTTTGGGATTGCCTGTAGAACCTGAAGTATATTGAATAAAAGCTAAAGTTTCTCTATTGATATTTGGTTCATCCCAAGAATCCATTGCCAAGGTGGTTATATTATCACTAGCAACAAGATGCAATTTCTCTAATTTCGGATGTTCTCTAAAGGTATTTTCAATATTTGTTAATAACTCTTTAGTTGTAAGTGCAACTGATGCTTCAGCATCTTTAACGATAGCTTCTAGCCTAGATAATTTGTGATTTCGTCGAGGCGGATAAATGGGAACTGCTATACATCCTGCATACAAACATCCAAAAAATGCTGCTATAAATTCTAGTCCAGGGGGATATAGTAACAGAACTCGCATTCCTTTTTTATCTAGATGCTGTAAATAAGCGGCTATTTTACTAGCTTTTTGATGTAGTTCTTGATATGTTAAACTGTTTTTAATCTCACAACTTTTATTTAAAAAAGTATATGAAATGTCGTTTTTTTGATTAATAGCTCTATTTTTTAGTATCTCAACTAAATTATCGTATTTCACCATTAATTTTTGAGCCTGAATCCCCCTCCATTGCTATATTTTTTTCAAAATTTTGATTGTACTTAAATTAGTTTGACAGCAGATTCCCTTAGCATAGAAAAAGTTTACCCATTTTGCTTTTTCATTAAATCTCTCTGAATTTAATCAGATAGATTCTTTATATTTTCTTTAGAATTCTAATATGGGTTTCTACTCTAGTCAATACTTCAGGAAAAATTTGTTTTAACAATACAACTGTTTTTTTATACAATACAAATTACTTAACTCCAAATGATCATAGATAATCTTAGGATGCCAATTTAGACTTAAATTCATAACACTTTTTAATCTTTGTTAACAAAACTTTTTTTATTAATGGAAGAATCTATTCTCTTTTTTAAAGAGTTTTTGAGAATAAATCTTATTAATCGTTAATCATTGTTGACTTTGTGTCTGCTTCATTTTCATCTTTATTTTCAATTATCTTTAAATTGATTACGATATTAAGCTTAAAGCAATTGATAATAAATTGCAATAAATTTAGATAAAAAAAACCTTAACATTGACAGAGAAGATAGAGAAATTTCTTCCAAAAATCTTAATTCTCAGCCTTAAGGTAATTTATTAGCAAAATTTTGGAATTATTACTAAATTTTCCTAAGATATTTTACTTTTTAACTAAACTAGTAACACAATACTGCTTCATTGATTTGAGTTCAAGTTCCTTTCCAGAGGTAGATGCTGATATTACCTCACCATTTGCTTCAACTTTAGCTTCATAAGAACCAGATATTTTACCATCAGGTGAAGCAAAATTAATTCGTAATTCTACCCAATTTACTTCTTGAATGAAGTTTTTTAATGATACAGGAATATCTCCAGAAGGAAAAAGATGATTATATTCATCAAGAAATTCTTTCATAGAACTTTCATCAGTGTTAACAATTTCCCCTATTTTTTCATACGTTAACCATTCCCAGCCTTCCTTAATCCAAATTTCGGCTTCGGCAATTTGGACAAATTTACTTAAACCAGCCCATCCTCGATAAAAAGGACGCAATTGAGATACTGAACCACTTTGGTTAACTAAAACATCAAGAATTTCTGGCTCTAAATGCCCCCAAAAACGTCCATCGGGCAAGTCAAGTAGAGTCGGAGCAAATCGATGACCACCAAAATGACTACAACGCCATACTCGTAATTTTCCTTCTGAAGCAGCTCCATAGTCAGAGCGCAGTTGTTGGTAAATAGGATAACCAAAACGACTACAGGCTACATCTACATTTCCATGAGTACAAACAAGTAGATCTCTTATCTGATTTTCTGGTTGAAGATATTTATTAAATTCTTCAAGTTGATTTGATTCTTTCTTTAAATTTTTAAATAAAGCTATTATGAAAGTATTTACTTCTTTATCTGGGATGATAAATTCCTGTTTCTTAAATCTAATCAAGGATTTAGAATCACGAAAATAATATACTATTCTAGTATAATTTGGTTCTGAATACTCTTTATCAGGAGCGATTGCAATTACTCTAAGTAAAATCTGATGTTGCAATAATAACTTCATAGGATCGAATTTTAACTCATGGAAAAATTCTTTGAGATCCCAAGGTTGTTTTTTCTCAATAATCAGGCAGCTATGAAATGGTGTGGCTGTACCAATAGGATCTTCTCCATTGGTTTTAGATACTACAGAACAAAAACGACAATCACTTATAGAATTTTCAATAGACATAATTTTGATTTTTTAACTATTTTGTGTATTAGATTAATTTTTCAAGTTAATTATAGCTTCTTTAAGCTCTTAACTCTATAACCAAAAAGAATAATAATTATTGCTAGTAATGATACTATACTTAGCTGAAGTGCCATTCCAGCCCCCGGCCCAGTCCCAAATATCCCTCCAAATATTCCTGCCAAACTTCCTCCATTTTCCATTGCCGGTTCAAAAAATTTATCGGCTAGAGGACCACTAATGATAGCTCCAAATGAAGCAGCAATTTGAGTCATTAAAAATCTAGTTGCAAAAACTTTTCCTTGTATCTCTTTTTCTACTTTAGAAAGCCAAATTGCTTGATTAGACGAAGGAGGAAATATGGCAACGAAACCAGAGGAAAAAGCGATGACAAACCATTGCCATAGGTTTTGAACTAGGCACATCATGATTAGACCCATGAATTGAAAGATAATCCCTCCTAAAAATCCATGAATGCGTTTCTTTGGACCTCCCCAAATATTTATAACCACTGCACTTGTTAAACCACCAAGACCAAAAGCTGTTTGGATATTCGCTAATATTGTTTCTTGATTTCCACTACGGGCTAAAATCATAGGTGCGAGAATTGCTAGATTAATGCTAAGGAATAAAACAAACAATATTAAAAAAAATGCCATCCATAATAAATTTTTATTTTTATAAATATAAGAAAAGCCAAAAGTTAATTCTTTCCAAATAATTCCATGTTTTTTATAGTTTGTTCTTTCTTGCTTAGGCTGAGGAAGATGAATGAATAAAATCGTGGAGATCGCTATAATAAACGTACAAAAATCTACAACTAAAATTCCTTTCAAGCCAATTATATGGTAAAGTACCCCACCTAATGCTGGCGCAAGAATATGACCACCAGCTCCCTTTGTCCCATTAATTGCACTAGCTGCCATATAATCTTTTTCTTTCACTATTAAAGATATGGAAGTAGAAAATGCTAATCTTTGAAAATAGCTAAAAAATCCGTTAATAAATGCTGTAAGATAAAGATGCCAAATTTGTAAATTGTCTGTTGAAAATAAAACAAAAATGACAATGGTGGAAACACCAGCCATTAAATCTCCCATTATCATTATATATTTGCGATTCCAACGATCAACTACAATTCCTGCAAAACTAGCCGCTATTACTTCAGATATTGCAGTTGAAAATATAATTAATGATAAAGGTGTTGCTTGATTTGTTATTTTCCAAGCCCAGATGGTAACTGCAAAATTGGTCATTCCCGAGCCAATTATAGATATCAACTGACCAATCCACACAGTTAGAAAAGTTTTCATAAGTTTTTTTTGATAAAAATAGTAATGATAAAATGATTTTTTATAAAGCTAATATAATTAATACATTTTTTTATTAAAAGATGAACTTGAATATTGAGATTAAACCAAATTTTAATAAAATATTGAGTAAAAATCTTAATAGCTTTTAATTGTGAGTTAGATGAAGAAAGTCTTTATTAATGATAGAGTTAGAATTTCATAATTTTAGGATTATTAAGAATAACTTTTTTTCCTTAATTTCAATATCAACAACTACTTCCCATCCCACTCATTCTTCCCATTCTTCCCATTCTCCTCTCAATGTCTATCACAATTACGCTAAAAACCATATTAGGTTGGTTAAATCTTATAATACTTTAATTAAAAATTTTTCTTAATAGACTATAAAATTAAGCTTATCATAAAAACGTTTAAAACTAGGAGGCAATTCTTTGGGTAGGAAACCCCATCGCCTTGTTTTGGGGTATTCATTTAGAAAAATAATTTAAAGCCACAAGAGCAGGTAATTTTTTACCAGAAATAAAGTCTAACATGGCTCCGCCTCCTGTGGAGATATAACTCATTTTGTCTTTGAGATTGAGGCTATTAATTGCTGCGACTAAGTTACCTCCACCAATAATAGTATTGACTCCTTTATTTTGGGTTAATTCTCCTAGATAATAGGCGATACCACTTGTTCCTTTGGCATATTGAGGGTATCTAAATAATCCCATGGTTCCATTCCAAACAATGGTTTGACAATTAGATAAGGCTTCTTGAAACATTTTTATGGAAGCTTTACCAATGTCTACTCCAATCCAATCTTCAGGAATATTATCATAATTTACATTCTTATAACTACCATCTAAACTAATATTATCTGTTACTACTAAATCTATTGGTAATAAAATTTCTACTCCTTTAGCTTTGGCTATTTCTTCTAATTCTTTTACTAAGTTTATATAATTTTTTTCTACTCTAGATTTACCAATATAATAGCCATGAGCCTGGTAAAAAGTATAAATCATTCCTCCACCTAAAAGTAATTTATCACAAATATCTAAAAGGTTTTTTATGACTGTAATTTTACTCTCTAGTTTTGCTCCGCCAATGATGGCTGCCAATGGTCGATCGGGATTATTTCTAACTTTCTCTAGGGATTTGATTTCTTTTTCCATTAATAATCCTGCACCATAAATATTGAAATAATTAGTAATTATATCACAAGAAGAATGGGATCTGTGGCTAGTGGCAAAGGCATCATTTATATAGACATCAAAATTTTCTGCTAATGCTAAGGCAAATCCAGGATCATTTTCGATTTCTTCTGAATAAAATCTAAGATTTTCTAATAAAATTATTTCATTATTAGTCATATTTTTAATAGTTTCTTTTACTTCATCTCCAAAACAATCTTCACAAAAAATTAGTTCTTCCATCAGAATTAATGAGAGACGTTCTGCTACTGTTGCGAGACTATGAAAGTATTTAAATTCTCCTTTAGGACGACCTAAATGACTACATAAAATAATTTTTGCACCTTTTTTTCTTAAATATTCAATGGTGGGGATTACTGCTCTAATTCTAGTATCATCTACTATGTCTCGATAGCGATTTAATGGCACGTTCAAATCTGCTCTTACTAAAACTTTTTTTCCTTCTAAATCCTGGGAGGATATCTTGTCTATTGTCTTAAATGATGAATCTAACAAATTAAAAAAATTATCATATTTAGTTTAAACTTAATAATATTATAAACTAACCACTGTGTTTTATCCCTTTTTAAGGGATAGTCTTGATGCCATTTGTTGATATTTCTT
>JANQIW010000021.1 GCA_028281945.1 Prochloraceae cyanobacterium PL24a_bin.78 | reverse complement strand
CCAAGGAAGGTTCAATGAGGCAGAACCTCTTTATCTTCAAGCCAAGGATATGACAAAACGTCTCTTTAAAGGAGACCATCCTTCTGTGGCTAGTAGCCTCAACAATTTAGGTTTACTCTACAATAACCAAGGGCGATATCAGGAAGCAGAATCCCTCTATCTTCAAGCCTTAAAAATAGCAGAACGAATATTAGGAATAGATCATCCTACTACTCAAACTATTCGGCAAAATTTAGAAATTCTGAGAGAATCCAAAGAGGAAAATAATAACATTCTTTGACATCCCTATTTCCTAGAAAATTAATCAATCCCAAAAAGTTCAAGTTTGCTATAGTTATTATTATACCGAAGTTCAACTAATTCAAAAATACTACAAAATCTAGCTAAATTAATAGGATTAGGCATTCTTTCTCTTCTTTCCTCAATACCATGAAATCCAGAAATCATGAGGAAAATTTCCAAAGTTAGAATTAGAAGAAAAGATATCGTAAAATGTGGTATTATGTTAGGATAAATAATCTAAATATTAGATACCATTAGTAATGTTAGTTGAACTTTTAACTAAATTCATTATAAACAGAGGATTTTCTGACATATTCCAATATGCACAGAACAAAATTCAAAACTTTGTTTCTAAAGATGATAAATCAAAGAGTATCGTAACTCTTACTCAACTGGCTTATGTGGAGAGTTTTCAGGATATAGCTCGATTAAGCGATCGTCAAGATATTTTACAAAAAAAAGACAATAATATTTCCGATAACCTTCAAGAGGAAATCAAGAAATTACAACTCAAAGACTTTGAATTTATTGAAACTAAACAAATTATCACCACATTGTTTAGCTTTCATCTATCTCTATTAGCAAACGATTATAATACCGTTTTTGTTGTATGGTTAAAAGAATTAGGTTTTGAGAAAGAGGATGCCGAGATTTTTCTTAAGAGAGTAGCAATTAATACTAGCAAACATATCTTTTCTAGATGGCTTGAGCAGACAAATCTTATTCAATCTTTAATAAATTTTAATGTTTCTGATTTTAGAGAAAGTGAGAAGAAATATTCTGGTATAGATAAATACTTTAAAGACATAATAGAACCTTTGCCTAATGAAGGAGTATTTCAAGAAAACTTTACCTTAAGGGATATTTATGTCCCTCTCAAAGGAAAAGCGATTATAGAAGATACTGAAGGGAAATATTTATTCCCCTTAGAAGATAAGGTCAAGAAAATACTTTTAGATCCTAAAAAACAAGACCAAGTAATCTTTATTCAGGGAGGACCTGGGCGAGGGAAAAGCGTATTTTGTAAAATGTTTGCTCATCGTGTAATGCGTGAATTACATCCAATATTTACTCCAATTCTAATCAAACTCAGGGATATTGTAAAATTTGATTTAAGCTTTGACCAAATCATCACTAATGAAATTAAAGAATGGGGTTTTGCTGATAATCGTCCATGGTTGTCAGATGATAATACTCAATATTTATTTATTTTAGATGGCTTTGATGAATTACGGATGGAAGGTAGAGCTAGTGGCGGAATACAAGACTTTATCAGACAAGTAGGAATTTTTCAGGAAAAATGGCAACAATCAAGGAGAGGACATCGAATTATTCTTACAGGTCGCCCTTTAGCATTACAAGGTATTAGTTATTTACCTAACAATTTAGAAAAGATAAAATTGGAAATTATGGATGATAATCTCCAAAATCAATGGCTAGATAATTGGCAAAAGGTTGTAGATACTGACTCCACCATAGCAGAAAAAAAAACCAAAGCTTTTAAAGAATTTCTTCAAGCAGATAATTGTCCAGAAGGGGTAAAAAATGAATTAGCAAAAGAGCCTTTATTGCTTTATTTATTAGCAGCTATGCACCGTGATGGTGAAATTAAAATAGAAAAATTTCAAGGATTAGAAAAGATTCAAGCTAAAGTCTTAGTTTATGAAAGTTCTTTAGAATGGGTATTGAAAGAGAAAAAGAGTAATTCAGAAACTAATAGTGAACTATTACAATTAAGATCGGAAATTATAGGATTACAGAATCCCAAAGACTTTGATTTTTTTATGAATCGTATTCTAACAGAAACAGGATTATGTGTAATACAATCTAATGTGGAATATGTTAAAGTAAATATCATCGAAGCTCGTTTAGAAAAAGATGATTCTAAAATAAATACTATAGAAGCTCCTCTAAAAAAGGACAAATCTAAAGTAGCAGAAATAGTTAAACAAGTTATAGAAAAAGGAAGTGAAAAAGCTTTAAATACAGCATTATGTGTGTTTTATCTAAAATCTTCTCAAATTGATAAAGGAGGTGCAGTTGAATTCTATCACAAGACTTTTAGTGAATTTTTGTGTGCTAAACGCTTTAAAGATGCTATAGAAGGATGGACTTTGAGAATTCAGAAATCTTCTAAGAAAGATAAATTCTTGATTAATGATAAACAATTTGCTAAAGAAATATATGATTTATTTGGTTATGGGGGTTTAAGTGTAGAAATTGTTGAGTATTTAATGGAGTTGTTGAAAAAAAGCGATGAGTTCAAACCATTGATATTGTTCGAGCGTTTAGAAGAGTTTTTTTATCAATGGGCTGATGGGGAATTTATCAATGGTGAAGGTGAAAATTTACCTATGTGGAAAATGAAGCAACTTAAAAGATACTCACCAAAAAAAGAAAAGTTCTTAGGGGTACGACAGGTAGATGCTTATACAGGATTAAATGTGATGATTTTATTATTGGAGTTGCATCGTTATGGGAAATCTCAGGAAAATCTAAAAGAGAAGTTGGAATTTTGTCCCTGTGCTGAAGATAGAAGATTATTATTGGGGGTGATTGGTTATTCTTCATGTCTTAGTAATAAGGGTTTTGTGGATATTGTAGGTAAATTTACTAAATGTATAAACCTCTCTAATGCAAACCTTTTTAATGCAAACCTTTTTAATGCAAACCTTTTTAATGCAAACCTCTCAGGTTCAGATCTCTCACATGCAAACCTCACAAAAGCAAACCTCTCTAATGCAAACCTCACAGGGGCAAATTTTTTTAATGCATATCTCTTTAATGCAAACTTTTTAGATACAAACCTTTTTAATGTAAATTTGTCATATGCAAATTCATCATACACAAACCTCTCTAATTCAAACCTCTCTAATTCAAACCTCTCACATACAAACCTTTTTAATGCAAACCTTGAAAATAGCAACTTCACAGGGGCAGATCTCTCACATACAAACCTCACAGGGGCAAATTTCTCATATGCAAACCTCACAGGGGCAAATTTCTCATATGCAAACCTTGAAAATACCAATTTCTCAGGTGCAAACCTTGAAAATACCAATTTCTCAGGTGCAAACCTTGAAGATACAATAATCCCTAAAGAAATAGAATAAAAAAGTAAGACAATAAAAACATTCTCACCATACTTCCACCCCTTTTAAAGACTTTTCTAAGTTATAATTGTTAAAGTGTTATAGAAACAAATCAACCCTGCTCAGATTCAACAATGTCCTTGAAAACACAACCAACGACGGAATAACTCAACAATTATTTTCAAATTACTATCATTTTCTTGAATAACATCATGACGTTTTAATGTTTCAATAGCTTCTCTTAGTTCATTTTGATTTAAAGATAATAACAATTCACTTTGATTTAGTCCCTCTGGATAAGGAGCAAGTGCCTTAAGAATGTCATGCTGCCCGATCACACCTTCCCTAGCCTGTTTCCAAACACCATTAAAGTAATAATTCCCTCGTTGGAATAATTCATCGTTGATAATAGCATTTAAATCTTCTAAAGTTAAAGTATTTTGGAGAGAAGTTGACTGTAATAATAATTTGTTGTAACGACTGGCTAATCTAAAACCAATTAATTGAACTAAAAAAGGTTGTCCAGAAGTTAATCTATAAATTTCTTCTAAAACTTCTTCTGAATAATTAAGAGAAAAATCATCATCAGGTTCAGCTAACAAATAATAAGTTGAATCCTTATCTAAAAAACTTACTCGAATTGGGATAAAACTAGCAAAAAATGGTTCATCATAATTCCCTACTTTCTCTTCTAAAGTATGCAATCCCGCCAAAATAAATCCTAATTTAGAACTCTTTTGAGATAAAGTTTTTAAAACTGCAATAAAACCTACTGGTATTTTCTGACTTTCAATTAATTCTTCTAGAGTTTCAAATTCATCAAGAGCGATAATTAAGCATTTATCTTCTAAGATTCTTAAAGCTTCTTCTAACAATTCTTCCAAATCAGTGGAAGTCAAATTCGATATTCCCTTCTTATTAAATGATTCTACCTTTGAAGTCAATTTTGATATATCCTTTTTATTAAATAATTCTATCTTTAAAGTCTTGACTATATTCCGACTTATTGTATATAATACTTCCCCGATACCGTGTTGAATAGCTCCTAATATTTGTAGGTTGGTATAAACTAAAATAACTCTATTATCTAAATACTTATGAATATTTCTTAAAATAGAAGTTTTACCCATACGGCGATGCCCATAAAGAACAACAGATTGCATATTTTGACCGCTTATCCATAACTCTTTTAGTCCTCTACAAATATCCTCTCTTCCTGAAAAAAGCTTTCCTTCTACTGGTGATCCGATGACATAGGGATTAGCAATATGTTCGCGAATAGTTATTTCTCCAATATCTTTGGCAATATTTTGTAGGGCAGTTTGCCAAGTCTTAGAAATATCTAGAATCAAGTCTTGTAGTGTTTTAGGAACTTGTTTAGGATTGGAGGTTTCATTATTAATATTAATAATTTCTTGTAAATTACCAATAGCACGATTGAGGGCAGAAGAACGAATTAATCGGTTGCTTCCTCTTTGAATAAGTTGTATATCTTCAACCACACTACACAAGATTTTTAAGGTTTCCCATGTGGTAGGTTGGAGGTAAGGTTCAGGAGGAAATGTCTCAATATTTAGCTTTGCTATTGTTTCTAAGTCTTTAGCGATCAAAAATTGACTGAGAATATTAGCTATGGCATACATCTCTTCCCCATAAAGAATCGATCTAACTTTTTCAAAGGCTTCCTTAGCTTTTAATGGATTTTCTTCGTACAAATACCAAAAACCAGCAGCAACAGCATGAGGATATGTATCTAAACGAGGTTCAGTACAAAAACGAGCTTTAAAATTTTCTCGCCAATTATGAGGTAAAAAGAAAAATAATATCTCTATTAGCTTTATCGCTCTCAATTTCATCTGATTACTAAGAGAAACCGTAGTAAACTTAACTAAATCTCGATTTTCACTATTTTGGGTAAGTTGAAAGATTCGATAAATAAGTTGTTCAGAAGGAAATTTTGTTATAACTTGATTAATTGCTGTGACTACTGGAATAAATTGAAGGCTGTAACGCAATAATTGATTAAGATTATATATACCTATTTCCCAATCTTGAGTTAACCAATTTTTTAGCAGAAAAGTTATAGAAGGAAGAGGAAGAATGGTTATCCTACTTATCTTCAATAATAATATCTTAGATTTTTTGCCTAGAAAACAATTCAAGAAAAATCCTAACAACCAATTCTCAATACGAAGAATAAAAATACTTGAACTTAAACTAAAGCTCACGCCAAAAGTCACGCCAAAAGCCACACCATAAGCCACCCCTAAAGCCACGCCTTCTGCCACCCCTAAAGCCACGCCGACTGCCACGCCTTCTACCACACCATAAGCCACCCCTCTTACCACACCGACTACCAAGCCTTCTACCACCCCTCCTAGCATGCCTAAAGCCACCCCTAAAGCCACGCCAAAAGCCATGCCTAAAGCCATGCCTCTTACCACCCCTAAAGCCACGCCTTCTGCCACCCCTAAAGCCACGCCTTCTGCCACGCCTCTTACCACGTCTCCTCCTAGCATGCCAAAAGCCACGTCTCCTCCTAGCATGCCAAAAGCCACGCCGACTGCTACGCCTCCTAACACCCCTAAAGCCACGCCTCCTCCTACGCCAAAAGCCACGCCTCCTCCTACACCTAAAGCCACACCTAAAGCCACGCCTCCTCCTACACCTAAAGCCACACCTAAAGCCACGCCTAAATCATCAATTGGAATATTGAAAAAATGATTAAGACAAAAACAGATGGTATAGGGAGTGATGATTATTAATGAGATCCCCTGAATTATCAGTTGTCGGAGTTCAGTATTTTCTCTAAAGAATTGCCATCTTTCTTTCCAAGAGGTTAATTCTTGTTTTTTTTTTCTTTATATTGATTTACATACCAAGATAAAGCTTGAGGAAAGAAAAAAAGCCAATACAAAAGCAAAAAATAATCTAGAGGATTCCAAAGATAAAGAGAACGATTTAACTTTGGTATCAGATCGAGTTTAGGTACAGGTTGATTCATATCTAAATAATTAATATAATAATAGATAAAAAGATTAACAATAATTTTGATATATTTTATAACATTTTTGCATTATTTTTCTTGGATTTCCTTGAGTTTCTCCAATGATTTCTTGTATTTCTAATTCAAAAAAAGAAATATTTGTCTTAACTAAACGATTAGCAATAAAATTTCTGATCGTCGTTTCATCCCAAGGATTAAGTTTAACCTCCATACAGACATTTTCAAAAGGAGAATCTGCCCCACTATCTGCAAAAAGATCTATTAAAGGCTTATCTGCCGCCACAATTAAACGTAGAGGTGAATCTTTTCCCTTATCTGCTAAAGCTCTAAGTTGATTTCTCACTGGATTAGTAAAACCCTCCCAAACCATATCCTTTCTCAATCCATCTAATAAAAAAAGTAAACGATGTTTCTCTAATTCCTCTCCCAAAGCACCTCCTTTAGGAGGGTTTTCATAATTGCAATCAATGCCAACCTTAGAACAAAGCTGATAGTAAAAATCATTATCATTGAAAATTCCTCCAAAATCTAAATATATTGGTTTTCGAGATATTTTTAATTGACTTTCAGATTGGATTTTTATGGCATTTAATAAGGAAGATTTACCCATTCCAGACTCACCAATTAAAGCAACTCCACTACCACTATTTAAATATTCAAAGATATCATCAATTTCCGATTCTCTTCCAAAAATTAAACTAATATCTTCTATCTTGCCACCAAGAGGAAGAAAAGGATTCTCCTTAGAATATAGAGACTGTTGGAATTCTTTAACTTCAGGAAAATGCTCAAAAATTGTTTGAGTTGGAATACCTCTACCACCTAAATTCTTTTTAGTATCTCTAGTAATTACTATGATAGCACAAACCTTGCCAGAATTTAAATTCAACAAAGGTGAACCACTTAAGCCACTACCTACCAAATCTTCCTTAAATTTTAAAAATCCTTGTCCGTCATAACCTATACTTTTAAAAGTTGCTACATCTCCTTGAGGATATTTTTCAGGATAGCCAAAATTATATAAATCAATACCTGTTTCAATAGTTTCATTGAGATCGAGATAAACAAAGGGAGTATCTATGGCAGAGTTTTCCAATTCTAAAAGACATAAATCAAGTTCTTCTATATTATCAGAACAATATTTAACTTTCATAGGATAAGATTTACCTTTCCAATGAATTTCTATGGGATTCCCTTTAGCTTTCTTGCAAACATGAGCGCAAGTTAAAACTAAGCCACTAGCTACAAAAAACCCAGAACCATCGTGAATTTTTCCTCTTTGGTGACAAATTTTAACTGTACAATCTTTTAATTCTTCCTTATTAATCTTATTCATAATTTATTTGAGATAAGCTTTTTAGGAGAAAATTTCAATGTATCCCTTCCTTCACTCTCAACCTCCCCATTCTAAAGTGATTTTTAAATTACCTTCTCCAGTGCCTTTTACTAATAAACTTGTTAACTTCCCAGATTCTACTCCAATTTTGAGGCTAAATTCTACACTTGCTTTTTTCGGTTTTACTTTATCAAATGTGTTGGTAATTGATGTGGCAATTTCTTCGATCGCGTCTGTCACCCCTTGGAAATCAAGGATTTCACTAACACCCACTCTTTCCTCTCCTCCAAGGTGAACCGCTTCTGCCATAATGGTGACACGATCGGAAACTTTTAGAGGAACAATTTCAATATCTTCTTCCATATTTATTCCCAAAATTTAAATCAAAATAATTATATTACAAAAACAAATTAATTTAATTCTTTCAGATAATTTTCGAGAAAAAATTCTTGGGGACAAGAACTGGGAAAAAGAAATTAAGTTTTTGTTACTTTGACTCGATCGCAGCCCATGGCACTTCCTGAAATCTTTATTTAATAAAATTTTTATAAAAGTTTTATCTTAATTCAGTATAAAAAATCGTTTTATGATATTCTTATAATATGACGAAATTATTAGTTTCATGAAATTTATCAATTTAAAAAAAAGACAGTTGGCGATCGTCTTTGTCATAGCATTAACAATTTCCCTTGTCTCAGGAATAATAACACCCATCTCAACTCAGAATCTTCCATTATCCATGGAATGTCAACAACTTAAAGATAAAATCCAAATGAGAGCAAGAGATGATGCTAAATCTGATCGTCTTGGTATTTTAGGAAAATATACCAAGAAAAAGGGCACCCTTGATATTAATAATCTATATGGAGAAGAAAATAAAAAATACTCTTGTTTTTTAGCAGATGAACTATATAATCATTACGAAAAAGAATACGAAAACAATATATATCCTTTGTGGATACCTATTAGTGTTATTATAGTTTTTTTAACCATAATAATTAATGTTATTAGTGAAAATATTAAAAATGGAATTCAAATATTTTTTGAATTCTTAGGTAAACAAATTTATCAAAAATTAGCAGGGACACCATTCTTAAGAAATTTAGCAGTCAAAAAATATCGAAAAGCATTAATTGAGAAATATGAAGAACTACACATTGCTTTTCGGGCAAATCGTCCCTTAAAAATGCGGGAAATTTACGTTTCTTTAAAAGTCAAAGGAACTAGAGATGAATCTTTAATCGAAGCTGAAAAAGCTTTAGAAGAATACTCTAAATTAATGGTAATAGGTGTTCCCGGTTCAGGAAAATCAGTTTTATTACGATACTTAACTCTTTCTTATGCAGAAAAAGGACTCAGTCGATTACCTACTCCTTTTATTCCTATATTACTAGAATTAAATAAACTTAGCCAATCTGATTTAGATATTAAATCACTAGAGAAGAAAATAATTGAAATTTGCTCTGAAAATAATTTTCCTAAAGCTGACAATTTTGTTGAGCAGAATCTCAAAAATGGTCATTTATCATTATTATTTGATGGTTTAGATGAGGTAACTGATGATGCTCGTAGTCAAGTAGTAAAAGTCCTCAAAGATTTCTTAAATACTTATCCAAAATGTCAAGTGATTATCACTTGTCGAACTGCTGTCTATAATAAGGAATTTTATGAAACTGTTAACCAAACTTTAGAAATAGTTGAATTTAACGATCGACAAATCCGCCGTTTTTTAAAGGCATGGGAGTCTGAAATGCCTCCAGATAAGTCTGTTCAACAATTATTAAAAACATTAGAAAATAGACCACAAATAAAAACTTTAGCTCAAAATCCTTTACTATTAACTATTATTGCCTATCTTTATACCGATACTCCTCGTATTTTACCTCACTCACGAGCTGAATTTTATACTGAAGCTATAGAAATTTTATTAAAAACAAGAGATGAAGCTAAAAATTTACCGAATAAATATAAAGGTAGTGAAAAACAGCGGATTCTTGAACATTTAGCTTTGTACCTTCAAACTAGAAAGGATTCCCAAACCAATCGTCGGCTTCTTTCAGATACGGAAATCATACAAGAAATCAAGCAAATTTTACCTGATTTAAATCTCAATACTGATGATGTAAATAAAATTCTTGATGAAATTATCGATCGTAGTGGTTTATTATCTCGTGTAAGTGGAGGAAAAAGGTATCAATTCGCTCATCAAACTTTACAAGAGTATTTTGTTGCCTCTGTCCTTACCAATCAGCCTGAAAAATTAATTGAATATTGGGAAAAGGATCCTAATGATTGGCGAGAAATTCTGAAATTATGGTGTGGATTAGGCAATAGTAGTACTTCTTTAATTGAAACTGTTTATGAAAGAGATCCTTTAATGGCTTTTGAGTGTTTAGCTGATACTATTAATGTGTATGATAACCTCACTCAAGAAATTATCAGTTATTTTAAAGGCAAATTAGCAGATGAAAACAATGAGGAAATTTTAACTGCTTTTGGCTCTGTTGCTACGGATTCTCGCCCCGAAAGTAGAGGTCAAAGAGTATTCCAATTTTTAACTGAAACATTAGCTAATGGTTCTTCTCTAGCTCATCAAGAAGGTGCTGCTATTGCTTTAAGTGAAACCAATAGAAATCAAGCTGCTGAATTTTTAGCTCAATACTATGATAACAATGATTTACATCAAACAATTAGAAGATGTTTGGTAAAACTAGGAAACTTAGCGATTCCTTCCTTACTCAGTTTACTTGAAACGAGTCATCAATCTTATCAAGTATTAGAGGATTTGAAAAATATTCAAACCCCAGAAGTGGCGATCGCCGTTGTTCCATTATTATTCCATTCTAAACTAGCTAATCTTACGGCATGGTATTTAGGTTTTTTACTCCAATTACCAGAAATTGAAGAAGCTTTAAACTTGGAAAATAATTTAATCACTGAAGAGCAGAAGAAAGCAGATTATTTAGATTGGATTTGGTCTCCTTTTGACGCTTCTAATTCATCCAATTTATCTTTTATTACTGGGCGTATTGCTTATTTATTAGTTAATCAGCTTAAATCTAATCATTCTAATTTAGATGACTTAGTTTCAATCTTTCAGATCGATTCTCGTATCATGATTCCTATTTGTGCTATTACTGATGTTGAAAAAGTCAAATTACCAAAAAAGATAAGTGATGATGCCATTGCACTACTAGAACAGTCGGAATCAACAGAATATATTAAAGAACAAATGAACCGAGAAGTAGATAAAATTCTTGGTAATGCAAATAATAATAGACCTCAATGGACAAAATTTTTATTAAATTTACCTTCTCCTTTACAACTGGATTTATTGCGTCGTCTTATTGATTCTCGCCGTCACCCAACTATTAATAATTGGCGTAATCTCGATGACAATGTTGACTATCAATTTTTAAAGAGTGGACACTATTGGGGAATTTTAATTTTTGCTGTATTGCTTTCTATTGGAACAATTTTTGAAATCATCATTTTTCTTTCTAAAAATATCGATAATCCTTCAGTTTTTTGGATTGGGATAATATCACCTTTTATATTTACTTTTTTAACTGTTCTATGGACAGAAGTTCGTTCAACAGAAAATTCCTTAGATTCTCCTTTATTAATTAGCTTAGGCTTTTTTGGAATTTGGACATTTATTAAAGAATCTGCTCGATTTTGCCGAAAGACGATCGTTTGGAAAGGAATAATTGCCTTATATGATTCCATTCTTGTCGTTTACGATGTCGTTTACGATGTCGGTATCGTTGTCGGTATCGTTGTCGGTTACAGTATCAGTGTCGGTTACGGTGTCGGTTACGGTGTCGTTTTCGTTGTCGTTTTCGTTGTCGGTGTCGGTTACGGTGTCGGTATCGCTTTCGGTATCGCTTTTGGTGTCCTTCTCGGTGTCGTTGTCGTTGTCGGTGTCCTTGTCGATGTCGTTGTCGGTGTCGATGTCGGTGTCCTTGTCGATGTCGTTGTCGGTGTCGTTTTCGTTGTCGGTGTCGGTGTCGGTGCCGGTGTCGGTGTCGGCTTAGCAATTTGGTACAAAGGAACACAAGAAAGTTTAGGAAACATACGCTGGCTATCCATCTTGGCATTCCCTTGGTTTTGTTGGTTTCCCTCTGTATTAGGAGTTATTACTTTAGGTTTACGGGATAACTTTTCTCTGGAATGGGCGTTTATCATTTCCTTTTGGTCAATAACTTTAGGGTTATGTGCTTTTTGGTGGAGAAGAGGTGAAACATTGGAAGCTAAAGCTAGAAATCCTTTCAAAGGAATTTTAACAAAGATTTCCTGTGCCAAAGAGCAGACTTAAAAAGAATATCTATTCTTATTTTTCCTATTTTAAATAAATCTTCACTCTAAAAAATAACTGAACAGGATACTTAATTGAAATGGCAAAACCAAAGATCTATGAAGTTCTTGGTTTTGTTTAAATAAAAATAAGAAATAAAAATTTTATCAAAACTATTTTATCATCATCATCGTCTTTGAGATTTCCAAAATTCCTTTCTGAGTAAAAACAGTAATTAACCCAAAAACCAGAAAAAATCAAGCTTCTACAAAAATTTACTTAAAGTTTTCTTTTAAAAAGTTAAAAAATAATTATCCAAGCACTTGATAAAACCAACAGAATCACTGACATATTTTTTTCCACAACCCAAAATAAAGAAATTATCAAATAATTAAAAAAAATATTGGAAAAAATTCTTTAAACCTAAACCCAGATTGATTTATGGCCTCATCAAAAATTTTGCCATTTTCTCTTTTGAAGACTTGACATTCTTTTTCTGATAGTTTAAACTTTTATAAAAGCTAGAAATAGCTAAAAAAAAACGGCCAAAAGGCCGCTATGGAATCTGTGTATACGCACACGACTCCGTCAGCGAATATCCCTAGAGATATCGCTAAAACAAAAAAATCTAAAATTTATGATGACACAACTTAAGAACAATAGCGAGAGGAAACCCTCTCAGCAATTGGTTTTTGCTTCAATTGCTCGATCGTTTTATCGAAAGAAATTACTATTTTTCCTGTTTTCTAGAAAACTTGCCTTGGAAAATAAGGAAAAACTTGTCAAAACATTAAAACAAAAATAAGTGTTCCAAAAAGGCTTGACTTTCAGTTAACAGTATGATATGGTTTATACAGACAAAATAAAAAAACGACTCGAAAGTCGTTGGCGGAATTAAAAACAATACTCCATTAAAAGGTTTTTAATTTGCGTCAAAGCTGATTTCAAATTCCTTGGACCAACAAGAAATTTGAGCCTTGAGTAATACATCATGCTAGTGATGTATTACTGTGTAAACGATTCCTATTGGAATCAATCATCATGAAATGGATTGGATTCTATTATGGCACATTTAGAAAGAAAAAGCAATACCTCTCGTACTACAGAAATTTTAATCGCGCCACAAGCTTACTCTTTCCTTGTGCAACAAGGAAGACAAGGAACAACCTATGTGACGCGGATTCCCGACGGAGTTTCAGGGTTGTCGATTAACGCACTTGCACTGATGTGTGGAGTAGAAAAAGAAGAAATTCAAGAATTAATAGAGTCGATCGAGACTGGGGAAGATTGGCTCATGACGGAGCATCTAATTCCTCTTCAAAGCATTAATTTGAAATTTTCTGAGTTTTATGAGCCGCCGATCGTACTAGATACCGCGTGCTTAGGAATTCTCAAGCATTTTGCAGGAACAGATGAATTCAAAGTTTTTCTCAACGGAATCAACATTGCACTAACAAATTACCGACAAATACTTAAATGCGGCGGATTGCGGAGATTTATCTGGGAACAGACGGGGTATTTATCGTCTGGTTATAGAAACTTTGGAGATAACCTCCAGTGTAATGGCTGCAAATTTGGAGGGCAGAAATAATGCTAACAGTAACAGGAAAGCCCCTCAAACAATTCAAAAAAGAAATACTTAGTGCTTTTAAGGTAGAAAGCACAAAACAACTTAAGAAACTATTGTCTCGGTGTTGGTCAAAACTAGGGGTGCCAAAAGAGTACCCCATAACTAAAAAAGGAATAATTGATCTAAGATCCAAGATCTCTTGGCGATGTATCTCGAAAGCGATCGAAAACTTTGGGGAAAATTTCTCAGAGCTAGTGGATGCAATTCACGATCGCTTTAATATCAAAGCAAAAGAAAAAAGAGGTAGAAAGAAAAAAGGTTTCTTAGATTCCTCTGATGAAATCGATCCAAACTTTATTTACCAACCACCCCAAGAAAATAAAAAGGAAAATCAGGAAGAAGAAGAAGAAGAAGAATTTCCCAGAAACCTAACTTGGATCGTCGAGGAAGAAATGGCATATGTCGATATCTTCCCGGATGGCATTAAAAAGTCAGAAGACGATAAGCAAATCGCTACGGCGATTTATATAGGAAGCAATAATCGCGGAAAATTAGAAAAAATCCTCAGAAAGTTCAAGAAACTCCAAAGCGTCTTCAAGGAAATCAAACCGGGTCACCTACCAGAGTGCTTTATAGGTAAAAAATGGGAATTAAGATTGATGGGAGTTGGTTTCTCACTTGAAGAATTAATGGACATCATCAAGAGAGAGTCAAAACGACAAGAAAAAGACCCAGAAAAGAAAAAGGTTCAACAAGAATTTCTGTCAAAGGAAAAACAAGATGGGAAAGAATATCATAACTTCAATATCTTCCTCTACAACGGAAGACAAATATTAACCCGCTTTTGTCTTGATTGGGGCGGAAATATCAGTCACCTAGAGTTTAGGGGGACAAATAAAAAGCGCCTCCCTATTAGTCCCTCTAATTACTCTTCTCACTTTATCTTTCACGATAAAAAAGAAATCTTATCCATAGGATTAGAAAAGTATGCTCACGCTTACTTCTACGCTCTATATGAGCAAAAAGATGATCTCAATGAGCAAAAAGATGATCCCAGTCTTGAAGAAGTAAAGCAACAACTGGAAAAACTAAACCAACAATTAGAAGAAGTTAAATAAACAATTTAATAGGTGTGAAAAATGGGTAAAAATCTCAAAGAAAAGCTGCAACAAAATATTAAGCTTCTAGAATCTGATTTGCAAAAATTAGAACAAGAAAAAAAAGGTCAAGAATATGACAAACAAAAAAAGACAGATGAAAAAATCAAATCTAAGCTTAAAGAAATACAAAGAACAAAAATCATCCTAGAATTCACCATTGATACCTTGCTCCAAAGAGGACAAGAGGCGATCGTCGGGAAGGTTACCAGTTTAGAGTTTGATTCTGAATCCCCAGCCGTCTGGGTGAAATGGGAAGATCAGGAAAATTCAGAAATTGTCGATCGTTTTGATGATCTCTGGATTTTAAATGCCAATCAAGAAATAGAAAGAGCCGCTAAATTCCCTAGTTTCAGGGTTGGCGATCGTGTAGAAAAAAAAGGTTTGAAAGGCAAAATTATCGCTTTCCAAAGCAATAAAGGCCTTGATGCTTGGATTCAATGGGACAAAGGCATGAAGTCTATACAAGGATTGTCTCTTTTATCTCATCTGAAGGAATCTAAGCCATCCAAGAAAAAGACAAAAAAAAACAGCAGTATAAGCAATTCCAGCACCAAGGTTGATGAATCTCAAACCAAAGAGATTGAAAAGAAAAAGGAAAATGGAAAAATTATTGATCTGAAGCCTATCAATAACAACCATTTTCCAGAAAAAATCAATCCAATAAATTATAAAATTAATTCCAGTTCTAGTAATAATACTAAACCTAACGAAGACAAAACCAATTTTGATAACCTAGATATACATTATTATAATACACAAAATTCTGAAAAAATAACAAATATTTGTTCTGAAAAACTAGCACAAATCAAAGGAAATAGAAAAAATGTCTTGTATATTGATAACTTAGACAATTTTTCTCTCTTCAAAATTACCAATGATGATAAATTATCCATTGAAATTTGGGACTTAGATCCCAATTTATCTGAAAATAATGGATTCATCCTAGGATTTTTTCCCTCCATGGAAGATTTCATTCAAGAAGCTCATCACAAATTAGCCATATATAACGATCTCGTTAAAAATCGAGCGTTTTCTTGTATTTACTCTCAATTCAAAACAGTTCAAGGGGAAGAAATTCTTTTCCAAGTCTTTCAAGATGAGGATAAAACCCAATTTGATTCCATTTGGTACAACGTTGATTACCAAATGGTCGGGATAACTTCCACCCTAGATTCTACTTACCTTCAAGCAATGGAGACGATCGAGAATTATATATCATGGAAAAATGGAAACAATACATCTTTTTCTATTCCATTAAATACATATTTTGAGGAAACCTCTAGTAGAGGATCGATCTTCGGGGTCGATTATGAATTGAACTCAACAAAAAGGGGAAATTATGAATT
>JANQIW010000170.1 GCA_028281945.1 Prochloraceae cyanobacterium PL24a_bin.78 | reverse complement strand
TTCTACCAGACATTTTCAATACGCATTTCAGAATTTTCTTGTTCTAAGTCTATCATAGTTTTAGAAAATTGATATAAAAATAATCGAAAAAAAATAGACATTGGAAAAGATAACAAATCTTTAATCAAAAAATTCTTTTTAAGAATATAAAGAGTTAAGAGGATAATATAAGTTTTTTATCTTAATGGATTAATTCTCTTATCTTGATACAAAAATCAATTAACTTATAAACAATATACTGGTAATATCTATTGTAAATTTATTTCACAATCTAGAAAAAAATGACTTTAGGTAATCAATACAATATTTTATCTAGAATAATAGTATTTAGAATGATACTATTTATTAGTTTTTGTAAATAGAAGTTGCTAGTCAAAGACGCAGAATTTTTAAGTATTGCTGATAATAATTTTCTTTCAAAAAATAAAATTAGTAATTATTTCTCTTGATAGAAACCAGATAAATATGCTATGGCATGGTTATTTGGAGATAAATCTAGTAGAAAATCTGCAAATTTTTCAAGATAATATCAAGAGAGTCTTTAAGCATGATAGAGTTGAAAAATATTAAATCTAGGATAATTAACCAAAATTTATTCACCCATTCACCCATTCACCCATTCCACCCATTCACCCTTCACCCCATTCCACCCATTCACCCATTCACCAATTCTCAAGAAACTCTCCACTCTACATCTTTATTAGTATTAAAAAAAAATGATATTAAATTGGATAGTGAGAATTGATTCTCCATCTGGCAATCTCATATAATTTTTCCCTCATTTTTGGTAGATATCCTTTAAAAGAGATAAAGGAGACAAGGGAGTTATATTTTTTGGAGAATTATCAAAGATTTAGAATAACTTTAACTCTAGTATTACTTCAGAAAATTAGTATCAGTTTTCAAAATTAAAACCTAATATCATTTTTACTTTCATATTTAAAGATATAAGGATTATATAAGTCTAATTTTTTCATTTTGAATTTGGTAATTTTACTAAATTAAAAACTACGAAGTATATCACAACTTTAGAAAATTGATAGAAACTTTGATGACAATAAATAAATGGTATCGGGAAGATTTAGCATATATACATGATGAAGGATATAAAGATTATCCCCAAAAATCAACCTATGGAATCTTAGCAATACTTACTCAAAACCAGATAAATCAAGAGTTAATTGTGGAGTTAGGTTGTGGAAATGGGTTATTAGCAAGAGATTTAGTTAAAGCAAATTATCGTGTTTTAGGGGTTGATATTTCTAAATCTATGATTGATATTGCTAAAAATAGAGTGCCACAGGCTGACTTTCGAGTGGAATCTATGTATACAACAACTCTTCCTCTTTGTAATGGTGTTATCTCTATTGGTGAATGTTTAAATTATCTTTTTGATGATAGTGATAATAAAACCTTGTCTCAGCCTTTATCTCAAATATCTCAACTCTTTTATCGGATTTACAATGCTTTAACCCAAGGGGGAGTTTTGATTTTTGACATGATTACCAGTGGAGAATCTATATCCAATCCAGTTAAAGGCTTTAGAGAAGGGGAAGATTGGGTAGTTTTGTTTGAGAAGCATCACAATCTGGCAACGAAAATCTTAACTCGTAAAATTGTTACGTTTCGCCAAGTAGGAGAATATTATCGTCGCGATGAGGAAATACATCAACAAATGATTTATGAAGCAAAGGATATTGTTAGACAGTTAGAGGAGGTTGGTTTTCAAGTTGAAATCTCTTCTGGTTATGGAGATTTTCTCCTGCCGAAGACTCATCAGGTTTTTATTGCCAAAAAATTAGATAGTAAATCAACAGTAAATAAATAGTGAATCAATACTGATATCAATTTCCTAAATTAATGATATAGTTAAAATTTCCTAATTTTAGGATAATTAAAAAAAATTTATTCTCCCCATTCTCCTATTCTCCACGAAGATGTCTATCCCTATTAAAGAAAAACCATATAACTTTTCAATCTCCTCAATTCTCTTATATCAATTTCCTAAATTAATGATATAGTTAAAATTTCCTAATTTTAGGATAATTAAGAATAACTTTTTTTCCTTAATTTCAATATCAACAACTACTTCCCATTCCACCCATTCCACCCATCCAAGATTTAAGTAATAAGTAATAAGTAATAAGTAATAAGTAAATAAAATGTACTTTTTTTCTCCCTTGTCTTCCTTGTCTCCCTTGTCTTCCTTGTCTCAAGAAACTCCCCATCACCCATTCTCCACGAAGATGTCTATCTCTATTAAAGAAACTCAATCCACCCATTCTCCCAATTCTTCATCTCTATCACAATTATGGGAAAAATCATATCAATAGACTTTGCTATTTTATTTTTTCTTCTCTACCTTCTGATATTTTTTACAGTTAATATTGTTTAATAAAACCAAAAAAATCAGTCAAAATTGGAAAAGAGAAAATTATTATCAAGGTTAAATTTCTCCTAGATTTAATTAAATTAAATACAAAACAAATTATCTTATGAAAATCAAATTATGAAAATTCAAGTTAAAGTTAAACCCAATTCCAAACAACAAAAGATAGAAAAAACTAGAGATGGTAGTTTAGTTGTATGGTTAAAATCACCTCCCGTCAATGGTAAAGCTAATCAGGAATTAATCAAATTATTGGCGGATGAATTTAAGGTAAGTAAATCTCAAATTTGTATTAAATCAGGATTATCTTCTAAAAATAAGCTAATTGAAATCCCATTTAAGAGTTGTTAGCTAAAACTATAAAAATGAAAATCAAAATTCTTTGATGATAAGATTCTTATTTCTTTTTTAAAAAATCAGTAAAGTTTTCTATGATTGGTTATTATAATTAAATACAGAACAAAATGAGCCTCTAAAATGAAAAATAAATTCTTTATAACTTTGACATCATGTCTTATTTTTCTCTTCATTGGTAATTATGGTAGTGAAATTAAACCATCACTTCTTGCCCATGAAGGATCTCATAGTCATCATGGTGTTATAAATATACCAAACAATGCGGCAATTCCTAGGGTAAATTTAGTCATTCATGAAGATACCCTCTCTGGATGGAATTTAGAAATCCAAACACAAAACTTCAGATTTGCGCCACAAAATGTAAATCAGCCTGGAGATTATCAAGAAGGCCATGGCCATCTCTATATAAATGGGAAAAAAATTACCCGTCTTTATAGTAATTGGTATTATCTGGGAGAATTAAAACCCGGTAGAAATGAAATTAAAGTTACTCTAAATTCTAACGATCATAAAGATTTAGTTTATCAAGGCAACAAAATTGAAGATACTTCTATTATGCATATCAAATAAATCTCTTTAAATGCTTTAGAATGCTTCATTTTTCGAGAACAATATAATTTTATTAGTTTTAGTAGAATTATATTCTCTCCTATTCTGACTAATCATAATTAATAAATTAAAATGCTAAAATATTGATAGTAAAATTCTTAATAGGGTTTAATAAATTTTCGATAACTTAAAAAATATAAATTTAAGTAAAGTACAGGTTAAAACTAGGTTAAAAATACTCATTATTTTTCTAATCTGTAACTTAAGAAAATTTCAGAAACCTCTCATACTGTTTTCAGTTTAAGAATTCATATTTATCATCAGAAGAAAGAATTTAATTTTAATTTTAATTAGTTGAATCAGTCTTAATTAGTTGAATTAGTTAAGTTAAAACCTGCAAATACTCGGTATAACGAGGGCCATCAAGATGCTTCTTAAATCCAGTTTCCTCAACAATCTTCCTTTAAAAGAAATAACAGAAAAAAATCCTGTCATTCCAGGATTAATTGTAACAACTATTACAGCTTTATTAGCAACTTTTTTAAACTCTCGACCTGGTTTTAACGTACTTAGTACCTTACTTTTATCAATAATTTTAGGAATTATTATTGGTAATACTGTGAAAATTTCCAAAGTTTACGAACCAGGAATCAAATTTTCTCTTAAAAGAATCCTAAAATTATCAATTATTTTACTAGGATTAAAATTAAGTTTTGCAGAAATCCTAAGAGTCGGCCCAGTGGGTTTAGGAATTACAGCTATTACATTAGTCTCCACATTTTTATTTACAAATTGGCTGGGAAATATTTTAAAGATTAATCAAAAATTGGTTAAATTAATTGCTTCAGGTACTGCTATTTGTGGTACATCTGCTATAGTTGCTACTAATGGAGTAGTAGATGCTTCGGAAGAAGAAGTTGCCTATTCTGTAGCCACCGTAACAGCACTTGGAACCGTAGCCGTTTTAGTGTATCCTTTATTACCAGAAATTCTTAATTTAATGCCTTCAGATTATGGATTATGGTGTGGTATTTCTATACATCAAACTGCACAAGTTTTCGCTGCCGCAGGAGATACTGGATATATGGGCCTTGAATTAGCTACTATTTCTAAATTATCTAGAGTTTTATTTTTAGCTCCTACTATCTTAGTTTTAGGATTTTTATCTGTCAAGAATAATCATCAAGTTGAAGACAGGAAAACAAAGTCTAATTTTAAAA
The DNA here is from genome assembly GCA_028281945.1 of Prochloraceae cyanobacterium PL24a_bin.78. Taxonomy (GTDB): domain Bacteria; phylum Cyanobacteriota; class Cyanobacteriia; order Cyanobacteriales; family JANQIW01; genus JANQIW01. The sequence continues at coordinate 33,298 of JANQIW010000170.1, read as the reverse complement.
AGTTACCTATTCCTTGGTTTATCTTTATCTTTCTTGGGGTTGTTGTTATTAATAGTCTCTCCATCATTCCTGATAATTTTAAAGATATAATTTTGAATTTTAATAAGTTTTTATTAGCTATTTCTATGGTAGCAATGGGAATACAAACTAATCTTTTTAAACTCAAACAAACTGGTTTAAAACCTCTATATTTAGCCACCGCTTCTTGGTTATTTCTAGCTTCATTAAGTTTAGTAATTATCAAACTTTTACAATTTCAAATGTAGGCTAATATCATTTTTGGCATAATAGTTATAGAGATAAAGAATGGGGAGAATGGGAGGAATAGGCAGATGAGATAAGTAGGAATTGATAACTGAGACTAGGGAAAATAGGTTTTTGTTAATTATCCTGAATTTAGAAAATTGATATAAAACCATATCTATATAGAGATATCTTTATCTTAACAATAGATTGTTCTATATTATTGATAATTAATCCCAATTATCTTCAATTTTTTGCTCAATATTTCTTTACAAAAAATTTTACAAACCTTCATAATACTAGCTATTTGGTGATACCTACTGTTATATTTTATAATTGCAGGATTTAGATATTAAATAATTACAAAATACGAGATTGTAGAACAACTGTTTATCTAGTCTCAATGGAGTTTGAAAAGAATGCAACAAGAGTCCATCTCTACAGTTATAATTACAGGAGCCTCATCAGGAATTGGTTTACAAGCCGCTAAACAACTTGCTTCAAGCGGGAAATGGTATGTAGTAATGGCTTGTCGGGATATACCTAAAACGGAAAAAGCAGCCGAAAGTGTCGGTATGCCACGAGGAAGCTACACAATTATTCCCCTCGATTTAGCGAGTCTTGAAAGCGTGCGCAACTTTGCCTCTATCTTCAAAGCCAGAGGACGATCGTTAGATGCTTTAGTTTGTAATGCTGCGGTATACAAACCTCTTTTAAAGGAGCCAGAAAGAACTCCTGAAGGATTTGAATTAAGTTTCGCCACCAATCATTTGGGACATTTTCTCCTATGCAAGCTTCTCTTAGATGATTTGAAAAATTCAACTAAACAACCTCGATTGGTTATTTTGGGCACCGTAACTCACAATCCTAAAGAATTAGGAGGAAAAATCCCTCCACGGGCAGATTTAGGCAATCTTGAAGGTTTGGAAGCAGGATTACAACATCCTCACTCTATGATTGATGGTAAGGAGTTTAATTCTGTTAAGGCTTATAAGGATAGCAAAGTCTGTAATGTTTTGACTATGAGAGAACTACACAGACGTTATCACGAGTCTACAGGCATCGTTTTCACTTCCCTTTACCCTGGATGTGTGGCAACTACGCCTTTATTTAGAAATGCGCCTCCTTTATTCCAAAAAATCTTCCCATATTTCCAAAAGTACATCACTGGAGGTTTTGTGTCTGAAGAAGAAGCGGGTAAACGAGTTGCTCAAGTGGTAACGGATCCTGATTTTGCTCAATCCGGTGTTTATTGGAGTTGGGGTAACAGACAGAAAAAAAATCGTAAGTCTTTTGCTCAAGAAGTCTCTGATGATGCTGGTAATGATGAAAAGGCTAAACGGGTTTGGGAATTGAGTGAGCGTTTAGTTGGTGCTTATTAATTAGTTTAATATTAATTACCATCGATTTTGTGGGAATATTTTCTCTCAAAGTCGTTTTTTTTATGGTATTTTATTTCTAATTTAACATAAAAGCATCTAGTTCATCTAGATTGTGAATAATTTCAGATTCTTTTACCCCACAAGTTCTCGCTAATTCTATACTTTTGAGTAATCTTAAATCTAGATTAAGTTTAGGATCGAATGCTGCCTCTGCTAAGTGAATAATTTTTTGATGTTGATTTAGGATTTTTGTCAAAGTAGCTTGATACTTTTTATCTAATTTATCTATAGATTCTTGCTGATATTTCTCAATTTTTTCTTCTATTTCTGAATTTTTTCCTAATATTTTCCTACAATTCTCCGCGACAATTCTTCCAGAAATTGCCCCAATTAAACCACCTAAAATGGGAATAGGAATAAAACTTTGTCCAATAATTGCCCCTGCCGCTACCATGGCACTATCCGCACATACAAAAATACTCGATTCGATAAATTCATCTGTAGTTATGTCACCTTGATGCCAATCTTTAGCTAAATGAGCAATTTCGATTCCAGAAGTTACAAATGCTCCGGCAAATGGTGCTGACATTTGGGTAAAATTGGTTAATCCATAAATAGCTGTTGCTGATATTCCACTTAAAAGAGATGCACTTGCTACATCTAATCCGATTTCTTGCCAGTCTTCTGCGGTAAATTCTCCTTTAAAAAGATTTTTTCCTGCTTTAGCTTTACCATAAAGTTTAAATCCAAGGCGAATACTTCCTCCGATTACCATTCCTTGTAAGGCTACTTTACTAAAATCTCCTATTTTTGGTGCAGCTTCAGCATTTAATTTTTGTTTGATTTCTCGATTTTCTTGGGTTAATTTTTCCTCTTGAAATTTAAGGGTTGATTTTATATTAGATGTTTGAACTTCTTCGTAGTCAAATAAACTTGATTTTACGGTACTTTTAAAATTAGAGTCGGAAAGATTTTCTATTTCTCGAATTTTTTCAAGCACAGAATCTCCATTAACTCCTGTAACTGTTTCCCCTTTTAGGATTTCTTGAATAGTTTCATAGTTATTTTTAGGGATTTGATAATAACCTTCATCGGCAAAATCTGGATATTTCTTCAAGTGTTCGATAATAGCATCTAGATTTTGAGTAGGATTATTAATGAATTTTGCTTGAACTTGAACACCATCAATCAGATAATCTTCAGGAGCAGTTCTTCCTACGCCTTCAAAAGTAGCTTTAGGTATAGAAGAATTAAGCACAGATTTTGCATTACGAATGCCAACTTCTACTTGTTCAGCAATTTCTCCATGTTTTGTTCCATGGTTGCCTAAAATATGTTCTGGTTGAGCGATAAAATCCCAAACTTTTTTGGTTTCTTTGAGGGCTTCGGATAATGCTAAATCCTGTTTATCTAATTTTGCTGCTAATTCTTGGGCACGTTTTCCATTATCTTCTGCAATAATTGCTGCGATAAATTGATTAATGATATTGCTATTTTCTCGATTCATTGATTTGATAATTATAAAGGTTAAAAATAAAAAAATTGGATTTCTTAGGCAAACTTTTTAAAGCTTTCTCTTAAAAAAAATAAGTAAAACAAACTGAACAAGGTAGAATAACTAACAAGAATTTTATCAAAAATATATTACTCTTGATAGCTCTACCATTATCATAAACCAAGTGATATTAAAAATATTAAAAATTTAGAGGAACAGTTTTGCCAATTGATGCCCTTAAAGAACTAATATTATTAATTAAAATTAGTAATCTTTTTTGTTGGGAATCATCAAATTTTAGATAATCTTTAGGAGCATTTAGTTTGAAATATTTAAGCTCATTAAAAATAAACATAGATATAGAAAGTGCTTCCTTTTCTAAATTATTGATTTCTGTATTAGTGCATTTCATTCTATCTAAGACAGATTTAATTTTCTTGGCACGTTGACGAGCTTTTATTGTAGTTTCCTTGTTGCTATTACTGAGAAAAATACCACTGCCAACTAGGGCAACTCCTCCAATACCCCAACCAATGGGTCCAGCTAATGCTAAAAAAGCACTTCCAGCAGCCATTCCCCCTCCTCCTGCGGCGAGGGCACCTCCTCCTAACCATGCTAAGGCTGCATTGCTGGCGGCGGCTCCAGATAAAGCTGAAATGGCGGTTCCTGTGGAGGCTGTACCGAACGTTGTAGCAAATGCCATCATTGCCCCCGGAGCTAAAGTGGCAACTCCTGCACCTGCTGCAATTCCTGCACCTGCTACACCAGAGGCTTTAACGGTGTTGTAGTCTTTTTGAGCTAATTCTCTATCCTCATATGTGATTTCTTTTAGTTTTATTTTTAGTTGTTTTATCGCTACTCTAAAGTCTTTAGGACTATTTGCAAAGGAATTGATATATTCTTCACAGTGTCTAATTACACCTCTGGCAACGTCTACTCTGGTTTGATATAATGCGTTTACTGCTTTTTCTAATTCTTTACTCTTATTATCGTATGCTTTAATGACATTTTTCAATCTTGCTTGTGCTATTTCTTTTTCTTTATGATAGAAAAACATACTTCACTCCTAAGTTTTTATTGCTTATTTTCTAGTTTATATTAAAAAAATATTTTTAGCATTACTTTACTGAAACTTTTTAATTCTGTGTTTTTACTGAATGTTTATTTTAACAAATAACTACTATATAAATGCAATAAGACTAAATAATTAACCAAATTAAATATTGAGATCGATTATTGTAGTAATTGATTGCCTTAAAGAATAAATAGTTTTCGTTAAAGTTCCTATTTGGTTATAATATTTTTTAGGAAAAAAGACTAAATTTCGAGGCATATTCTCTTGTAAATATTTAATCTCATACAGGATTTTTTGGTATAAAAGCAGAGCTTCTTTTTCATAAAGCTTAACTTTTTGAGTAGTTTTTTCCATACTATCAACTAAAATAATCAAGCCATCAGCCCGATAATTAGTTTCTTGGGCGATTTCCTTGTTTTTTTCATTAGCACAAAATCCCAAAGCTGCGCTACTAATTCCCAATCCAATGGGGCCAGCCATTAAAAGGGCACTTCCTACCGCCATGCCTCCTCCTCCTGCGGCAAGGGCACCTCCTCCTAACCATGCTAAGGCTGCATTGGTAGCGGCTGCACCAGATAAAGAGGAAATGGCAACCCCTGTTGAAGCGGTACCAAAGGTTGTGGCAAATGCCATAAGTGATGCTGGCAAAACGGTGGAAATTCCTAATCCTGTAATGGCTGTTGCTGTTACTGCTTTAGAGTTTAATTTATTTTTCGGATTGAGGGTTAATTGAGAATTATTAAGTGTATTGGTTTTATATTCTTTAAGGATGATTGCATAATCTTTTCCTGTGATGATGCTTAAGCTTCGTTTGAGTTGATTAATATTTTGATTTAAATGTAGAGATAATTCTTGAGCAAATTCTTTTGGTAATTGATTGATATATTCTTGACAGAGGTTTATAGTTTTGAATGCTGTATTTACTCTGGTTAGATAGAGAGATTCTACTGCTTTTTTAAGCTTTTGTTTTACTTGGTAGCATTCTTTTTCGGCTTGTTGTAATCTGCTTTTGGCAATTAGTCTTTCTTCAAAATTTAACATGGTTTTAAACTTTAAATCTATAATTATCTATTTTAGATAAAAAATTATTCTCTGAGCATTACTTTACCGAAACTTTTTAATTCTGTGTTTTTAGTGAATATTTATTTTAGTTTTAGTATTTATATAATAAATCACAATCTAATTAGAATCATTTTTCTTGTTAATTCTTAGAGATGAATTTTACGGTAGCAAGTCCTGTATCACTATATTGAAGAGGGAATTCTTTTTCTAACCCTTCTTTAACTTCAAAAGAAAATTGTCCTGCTAAATCATCATTTCCCCCATCTATATTAATTCCGCCATCAAATCTAGATTGATCTTGATCAAAAATCCTAATTTTGTATGTTTTATCAAATTTAAGGGAAACTGGGAAAGAACAATTATATTGGTTATCACAAGTTTTAGATATTTGATTATCTCCTCCATGTAATTCTTCTATTTGTAAAAAAATATCTGGCTGGTATTCATCTGGATTAAAATCCCAATTACATGTTCCTCTGGGATTAACCCCTCCCCAACTGATAGATTTCCCAAGACATCTACCACTTTTAGGAGATTTGTATTCACCTAAACTTATATCTATCTCAAAATTTCCTGTTTTTACTTCAGGTTTAGTTTGATTTAAATCGCCAATATTACAAATAACATTTTCTGAATTATTAGGATTACAAATAATAGTATTTTCGCTATCCTTTACCTTAATATTTCTCTCATTGTTTGGAGGTTTTTCAACTGGTGTATCTTGGACTTCTTTCATATCACTTTCCATATTATTATCATCACTTGGAATAGCAATAGTATCCCTCATGATTAGTGAGAGAGAAATTACTGGGAGAAAAATTACTAGGAGAGAAGATAATAATAATATTTTTTTACTTTTATAATTAATTAAAGAATGTTTTTTATCTCTTATTTCTTTAATTCTTTCCTCATCCTCTTCAATTCTTTTCTCAATCTCAAACTTTTGACTTGCATTACTGGTTATTGATAATTCACGATAATAATAAATTATTCTATTTCGTAAATTTCTTAAGACTTCTTCAATGTTATATTTAGGCATTTTATTAATTGAATAAAAATCATGATTTAGAGTTATTAAAAATTTCGGAAAAATATTCGATATTACATCTTAAATCTTGTATGTGCTCTTTCTTTGGCATCATGATAGAAAAACATACTTCACTCCTAAGTTTTAATTTCTCTTTTTCTATATTACAGAAAAAATTATTCTCTGAGCATTACTTTACTGAAACTTTTTAATTCTGTGTTTTTACTGAATATTTATTTTTGAAAATGAATACCATAGAAAAATTCCTACTAAAATGATAAAGCTATAGGTATGTAATTAGCTTCATCAATTTTACAGGAATAATTAATAGGAATTGAGATTTAATTTTAGTTAGTTAATGAGATAGTTAATTAATGAGTTTAAATTCATCAAACTTAATTATTGGTGAATTAGGATTTCCTGTATTAAAACCATAACTACTAACAGTGCCTTTTGCCGTATCTAAAATACTAAAAACACTAATATTATTACTAGCAATGTAAGGAAGAGGTTCACTATTATTATCTAAAAATGGTGAAATATTAGGAACTATTGCCTCTAAACCATTTGGATCCCCTGCTGGAATATAATTTTCTTCGTCCAAATAGGCAGGAATTTTGCGTTTTTTATCTCCTATAAAAGCACCATAACTATTACCAACATTAGAAGTTTCTAAAAAGTTAATTCCAGTGGAACCTACAAAGCGATTCCATAAGTGAGAATGTCCATTAAAAACTAAATTCACTCCTGCCGACTCTAATAATGGCATCAAATCCCTAATAATATAATCATCTTCTTTAGGATATTCATAATTGACCTTAACTATCTGATTATTTTCACCATATTCAATTTTGGGGATGGGATTTGTATAGGCAGGAACGATATTTTCTCCTAAAGTGTGAGCTGGATGATGAAACATCACCACTTTATATTTAGCCTCTTTAAATTCATCTGATTTTAGTTCATTTTTTAACCAAAGATATTGAGGAGTATCCACTGAAATTGGCTCGAAAATATGTTGCCCATAACCCCATTTTTCTGGATTATTTAAGTCTTTTTCTCTTTCTTGATATCTTCCTCTTGCCCGAGGATTTTCATCAGGCGATCGCCAAATATTAGTAACATAAAGAACCACTAAACGAATATCACCAAAAGTGACAGAATAATATTTTTTCCCACCAGAAATACTTTGAGGAAGACTAAAAATTTCTTCGTAAGTATCACTGTTAAAAGAGTTAGCTTTCAACCAACTTTCTTTAACTTCTGGGTCATTATTTGGGTTTAAAGTTTCGGCGGATTTCTGATAATAATCTTCAGCTACATTGCGAGGAATAGGATCATTAAATTGTTGATTTAAAGGTGTTGAAGCAGAAAATCTCCCCATCACTTCATGGTTACCAATTGCTGGATAAAGGGGAGTGTGTTGAATAATTTCTCCTCCTTGATAAACAGTAGAAATGCCATTTCTTTCTAAAGTATAATTAGCTTTACCCTGAAGACAAGGAAAGAAAGCATTCCCTCTAGAATCATCAAACCATTCAGAAGCTCGATCGGGAATATTTATTAAGTCTCCTGCTAAAAATACCCCATCTAATTCCCCAATTGTTTCTGTTACTTTTTGAAGATTAGCCGCTACCATGGGCATTAATTGATGATCAGAAGTTAGGAGAATTTTTAATGGCATTCCAGCCTTAGGTTTAGAAGAAAGGGTAAAAACTTTGCTAGTAATTTTGTTGTTACTATCTTCAGGAATGCTAGTTACTTGATAAGGAATTCTTTCCCCTGAATTTAATCCATCGATGATAGCTTCATGTCGCCAAATATTACGATTAATTACCCCTTCAATGGTTTGATTTTCAACTGTTTGACTTTCAACTGTTTGATTAAGGTTAGATTTTCCATCTTCTCTTGTGCGAGTTAATTTAGTAGTAACAGCCACAGATTTTTCCTGCAATTTATCACCATAATTAACATAATGATTGCTACCTAAAAACTCTGTAAACCAAACAACTCTTACCGTAGTTTCTGTTGGTAATTGGAGAAAAGGATCACTTAATAAAGAGTTAAATTGAGGATTAGTTTCTTCTACTGTCACCATAAAATTACTTCCTATAAAAATAGTTAAAACTGCAACGATGAAGATAATAAATATATATTTCATTTAACAACTTGAAGTTAATAGTTAGTTAATTAGGTGAATTTAGAAATTAAGAATTAGCAATGAAAACTTGATTAATTTTATCTTACTTGTTACTTATTACTTAAACAAGATAATTACCACTAAAAACTTCCTGAGCAGGACCAGTCATATAGACTTTACCATCACTTTGATTCCATTCGATAGTCAAATTGCCACCAGGTAATTCTATAGTACATAAATTATCACACTTACCATTAAGCACACCAGCCACCACAGAAGCACAAGCACCAGTACCACAAGCAAGAGTAGCCCCTGCCCCTCGCTCCCAAACCTTCATCTTCAAATAACTTTTATTAACAACCTGAATAAATTCAGTATTAGTGCGTTGAGGAAAAACCTCATGATGCTCAAATTTTTTCCCTATTTCTGCCAAAGCAATCTCCTCAACATCATCAACAAAAGTAATACAATGAGGATTGCCCATACTAACACAAGTAACATACCAAGTTTGAGAATCCACAGTCATAGGTACATTAACAACCTTCTCATCAGCCTTAGCCAAAGTAGTAGGAATTTTAGCAGCAGTTAATTGAGGAAAGCCCATATCCACCCTCACCTGATTATTTTCCTGCAACACAGGGACAATTATACCCGCACCAGTTAAGATAGAGTATTTAGTACCGGCAGATTCAATTCCCGTTTTAGAAGCAATAAACTGAGCCAAACAACGAATCCCATTACCACACATTTCAGGTTCGGAACCATCAGAATTATAGATAATCATGGTATAGTCAGAGTCATCCTTACCAGGCAGAAGGAAAATCACACCATCTGCTCCAATACCAAAATTACGATCGCACATTTTTATTGCCGTTGTAGCATCAAGAATTGGTTCAAACTGATGACGATTATCAATTAAAATAAAATCATTGCCAAGTCCTTGATATTTGGTAAACTCAACCATTATAAAGATCTTCCTTAAATTAAGAATTAAATTATGTCTGAATTCGATACAGGTATTCCTAGTATACGACAAATCCAAGGGTATATCAAAAATCAACTCGAAGTAGAATTAAAAGTAACCACAGGTGATAGTTTAAAAGGAAAAGTAATCTGGCAAGATCCCGAATGTATTTGTTTAATCGATTCCCAGCAACAAAAAACCATGGTTTGGCGACAAGGATTAGTGTATATTAAGCCTGCATCTTAACCCTCTAGCTACTTAATCACAACAAATCATCAAAACAGATATAGAGATTATAGATAAATTGAAAATTAGACCATCATTAAAAATGTTACCAATTAAATTATCCCCATCTAACCTCCAAAAGCTCATCTTTGGTTTTTGTCTGACATTAGCAACAATTTTCATCTTCTACCGCACCCCCGTGAATGCTTTACAAATTAGAATCACCCCAGATAATCCTCAACTGGGAGATACTATCTCCGTATTAGTAGAAGTAGACGATACCACTCCCCCTGTAGTTTCCATGTCAAACCAAAACTTCCCCGTATATACAGTAGCTGATAGTAGAACTACATACAGAGCATTATTACCTACCACCCCCTTAGATCAACCAGGAAAATTAAACATCCAAGTAACAGCAGACGGAGAAACCAAGAATTTCACTTTAGGATTAAAAGATCGATGGTTTCCCACGCAAAGAATCACCCTAAGAGGAGGAGGCAGTAAAGCAACTCAATTAGAATTAGATCAAGTAGCAGCATTCAAAAAAATAGTGACACCAGAAAAATATTGGGATGGGAAATTTCGTCGTCCAAATGGCGGGAGAGTTTCCAGTATTTACGGAGTGCGTCGGTATTATAATGGGAAATTCGCCCAGAATTATTATCATCGAGGAGTAGATTATGCAGGGCCTACTGGAAGCCCAATAATAGCCCCCGCAGCAGGACAAGTCAGATTAATAGGATGGGAAAAAGACGGATTTAGAGTTCACGGTAATACAGTAGGAATCGACCACGGCCAAGGAGTATTAAGTATATTTTTACACTTAAATAGTATATCCGTAAAAGAAGGAGACTTTGTTCAACCAGGACAAATTATTGGCACCATAGGTTCAACCGGAGCATCCACAGGGCCTCATTTACACTGGGGATTATATGTTAATGGCATAGCAGTAGATCCAGTTCCTTGGAGATTTCAAGGATTTCAATAAATAAAGTAGAACTATTTATTATAAATTATTGAGGGAAAAGAAAAAGAAGTTAGGAAAATTATGAATATTCAAGAAATAGTAGAACTTGCTCTCAAAGATGGTTATCTTACCCCCACTATGGAAGCAGAAGTAGGCAAGATTTGTGAAACCGCCACCGAACTTTCCATTGAAGAATATATGTCCCTTGATCGTTTGATGGGAGCATTATTAACCGGGGAAGTAGTGGCCATGCCTCGCAAACAATTTATTAACGTCATGGAAGAGTTAGTCATCGGGGAAGCCATTGCTAAAGTGGCAGAAATAGAAGCAACCAGTGATCAATCTTTAGAAGTAGGAGATATCGCCGCCTATGCTTTAAATCGTTTACCTCCTCTATATGCCACCACAGAAGAAGGTGCCGAGTTTCAACGCAGCCGTGCCAAAAAAGAACTTCAAAATCTCATTTCAACACAAGTAAAAGAAGCCATCGATCGTTCCTTACAAAAACCAAGATTTTATCCAGAAAGACAGGCCATTGGCAAAACTTCCGGGGTAGATGGTGGATTTTTAGTCCAGATTAATAAGCTATTACAATCTTATGCCACAGATTTCGAGCAAAAAGACAAACCATAGCCGAATAAAATAATGAGATGAGATGAGATCAAATCAAAATTGATTGGAACTTTATTTCTAGTTCCAGAGTCATAGAGTAAAGATATAATTGAATGGTTTAATCTCAATCTATGACTCAATCAATCTCTTTATCTTCTTGGTCAACAGCAGCAAAGATAAAGTTACCAATCCCCGTCAAAAAAGTGGCTCTAGACAAACTATCAAATTACGATCTGATCTTACGGCTTCAGGATGGAAGAAATCCCAATCGTGCAGCCTTTGCTGAATTAGTAAAACGCTATCAATCCCATGTCGATCGAGTATTGTATCATTTAGCACCTGATTGGCAAGATCGAGGGGATTTAGCCCAAGAAGTCTGGATTAGAGTATACAAAAGCATAGGTCGTCTTAAAGAACCTAGTAAGTTTCGTGGTTGGTTAAGCAAGATTACTAGTAACTTATTCTATGACGAGTTACGAAAACGCAAAAAAGCCACCAATCAAGCCATCTCTCTTGATGCACCCAAAGTTATTAACAATAACGAAATTAATTGGGAATTGCCATCAAATGATCCTAGCCCAGATGATAAATTGAATACGGCTGAATTTTACGAAAAACTTCGTTTAGCATTGGCAGATTTACCTGAAAATTTCCGTACAGTAATTGTTCTAAGAGAAATTCAAGGTATGTCATATGATGAAATAGCCGGCATTACTGGAGCTAGTTTAGGTACTGTAAAATCTAGGATTTCTAGAGCTAGAGCTAAATTACAATCAGTACTTTCAAAGTATCTGCATGATTAGAAATCTAAATTAGAAATCTAATATATTTCAAAATTTAAACTAAATGACTATGATTAAGTAAATGCTTAAGTAAAGAAAAAGGTGATTTTATGAAAGATAACAATAAACATGAAAACTGGGAATGGGAAAATTTTAATTCAGAATCAATTCCCCAAGAATACCAAAGTGAAGGATGCCAAAGTGAAGAATGCCAAATTGAAGAATGCCAAAGTGAAGAATATTTTATAGGAGGCGATCGCTTTGAATTGTTATCCGCATATCTAGACAGTGAATTATGCCCAAAACAACGCCAAGAAGTGGAACATTGGTTAGAAGTGGATCCCTGTATCCAAGAAATGCATAGTCGTTTGTTAAAATTGCGTCAAGCCATGACGAGTTTTGAAACCATACCAATTCCAGAAACTCAATCTTCTGAGGAATTATGTCAGAGTGTTTTTGAAGCCATTGATGAAGGCAAGAGAAAACGGAAATTATGGCTAATCGGTGCCGGGGCAATTGCTGCTGTTGTCGTAGGTGCAGTTGCGAGTATATTTGAGCCTTTTTCTTCTCCACGTTTGCAATTTGCTAAAGAATCCGAACCATTGTTAATTGGGATTAATCATCCCCCCATTGAATTTGCTCAACATAATTCTAATCCATCTTCTGATTCTTTAAATATTCCTCTAAATCGTCCTTTGTTTGATGTTATAGAGAATTAAATACTAATTAAAATATTTTAAATTAATAAGATTAAATATATAATATCAATTTGTCTTTAACAACGATAGAGTTAAAGCTATCCAAAACTTGTTGATTCTTAAACCAAAACCTCTCTCCCTTGTCCTCCAAGTCCATCCTTGTCCCCCTTGTCGCTCCCTAACCATTGTATATCATACTAATGGATAAAATGATATAACTATCCACAACTTCCCGATAGTAAACGAGAAATCCAATTATTCAAAGCATTACTACTTAAGGGTTTAGCAAAGAAATAACCTTGTCCAAATTGACAACCTGTTTCTTTGAGAATCTTAGCTTGTTGTTCACTTTCTATTCCTTCAGCTATAGCCTCTAAACCCAATTCACTCGCCAGAGAGAAAATAGCACGAGCAATTTTTGCTTTAGCCGAATCCGTATCTATCTCACAGATAAAAGAGCAATCTATTTTCAAAGCTTGTATAGGAAACTGATGAAGATAACTTAAACTAGAATAACCCGTACCAAAATCATCAATACAAAGTTGAATATTACGCTTATTAAACTCAATTAATTGTTTAGTAGCCCATGATTCATTCTTCAACCAACAACTTTCTGTTATTTCCAGTCTTAAATTATGAGGATTAAGACCTGTTTCAGCTAAAACTAAATCAATTTCTTCAATCAAACTAGGATAATTAAACTGTTTAACAGAAAGATTGACACTTATAAATAAATCTTCACCAAATTTATCTTGCCATTCTTTTAATTGATAACAAGCTTCTCTCAAAACCCATAAACCAATAGGAATAATTAGACCAGTTTCTTCTGCTGTAGCAATAAATTCATCAGGAGATACCAAGCCTTTATTTCTATGTTGCCAACGTAACAATGCTTCTAAGCCAACGATTTTTCTACTTTCAAGGCAAATAATTGGTTGATAGAAAACCATCAACTCTTTCTCTTCAAGAGCGTTACGAATATCTGTTTCTAATTGTAATTGGGCTAGGGCATTTAAGTGCATTTCTGGCTCAAAGATTTGATAAGAGCCTTTATTGTTAGCTTTCGCGCGATACAAAGCCGTATCTGCATCTCTTAAAACATCTTCTGGAGCGATAGTTTTGATCCGAGTTTCTTGCAAGTTATCACTAATAAAAATCCCAATACTTGCACCAGTAAATACTTTATATCCATTGAGATTAAAAGCCCCACTTAATTCTTCTTTGATTCTTTTGGCTACAACAATTGCTTGATTGATATCGTTGATGTTTTCTAGAAGAATAGTAAATTCATCTCCCCCTAAACGGGCCACTAAATCTTCTTTTCTGGTGGTTTTTTTTAAGCGATTGGCAATTTCTATTAATAAACGATCGCCTACCAAATGGCCTAAACTATCATTAACTATTTTAAAACGATCGAGGTCTAAAAAAAGAACTGCAAATCGATCGCCATTTTGTTTAAGCCTTTCTAAAGCATTTCCCAATCGTTTCATTAACAAAGCGCGATTAGCCAATCCAGTCAGAGTATCATAGAATGCTTGAGCATGGAGTTTTCGTTGTACTTCGATACGATAGGAAATATCTTCTACTGTTCCTTCATAATAAATACATTTACCCATAGAGTCACATACTGCACGGGCATTTTCTACAATCCAAATAATGCTGCCATCTTTACGATAAACTTGGGATTCAAAATTAGATACTACTCCTTCTCTATTTAAGATTGCTATAAAATCAGCACGTCGATTTTTATCCACATATAATTGATTAGCTATATCTGTTATTGTCTCCATTAATTCCCTAGAAGATTTATAGCCATATATCTTTGCTAAAGCTGGATTAACATTGAGATAGTATCCTGACGGGGTGGATTGAAATATTCCTTCTAAGGCATTTTCAAAGATACTGCGATATTTTTTTTCTGTTTCTTGTAATTTTTCTTCATACTCTTTTCTATCGGTAATATCTCTTGCTACCCAAATCACGGAATCGTCATCAATAGGGGAAATATTGGCGACAAACCAAACTAGCTTCTGGTTAAGTTCAATACTATATTCGATCTTGGTAGTTGTTTTAGTATTTAAAGCTGTCTGAATATTAGCTAAAAATCGATCTGCTGTTGGTTTGTCTAAAAGTTCATGGATGGTTTTTCCAATTAAATCTTCTGCTTTTTGACACAAAAGTGATGGATTTGTCGGTGCTATTTTGAGATATTTTCCATTTTTATCGACAATTACAATGATATCTTTCATCCCTGCAAATAATGCTTCCAATTCTGCTGCTGTATTTCGCAGTTTTTCTTCAATTATTTTACGATCGCTAATATCGGTGATAAATCCTTCTAACTCTAATAAATTTCCTGATCCATCAAAATGTCCATGGCCTTTTTCCCATACCCATTTTTCTTGATTATTTTTAGTTTTAATGCGATATTCTATTACATAATCTTCTTCTGTATTTAGAGTTGTTTCTCTGGTTTGTAAGACTTTTGAGAGATCTTGAGGATGAATAATGTCATCAAAATCAAGAGAAGATTCATTAATTAACTCTTCAACACTATAATTAGTTAACTCAAAACAGCCTTCACTTAGATAAGTCATAGACCATTTTTGTTTTTTCCTAGATCTAAAAAATATTCCAGGAACTGTATTGATCAAGCTACTCATCTGTCTTTGACTTTCTTTTAAAGCAATCTCTACTTGCTTTTGACCAATAATTCTCCCTATTTGATTTGCTACTGTTGTGATTAAATCTTGCAAATATTTGTCTTGTTTTCTTGGTTTTAAACTAAAAAATCCTAAAACTGTCACTACTTTATCTTGACTGATAATTGGCACAAAAAATCCTGATTTTAAACCATATTTTTGAGTTATTTGATAACGGATACAATTGGTTTTTTCTGGAATATCAGCAACCCACATAGCCTCACGAGATAACCAAACTTTGCCGGGGGCACCTTTCCCTAAAGTATAAAAATAATTTTTGGCTTCTTGGCGAAATTGGGTAAATTTTTCTCTTGATTCAAACCTTGAATACCAAGATTGACTGTATTCTAGTTTTTCTGTTTGAGAATTAGGAATCCAAGCTTCTCCAAAATCCCATTCTGTTATTTCACAAATTTGGTTTAAAGTTATTTCGATTATGCGATTAAAATTTACTGTTTCTTGAAGAGATTTTAAAATTTTTTTGAGTAAATAACTATCAAATTCCGATCTTTTGCGATCGCTAATATCTATTATAATTCCTTCTAAAAAGGATAATTCTTTGGTGCAATTGTCATAAATTCCATTGCCATTTTCTTCAACCCATTTTAATTCCCCTTTTGAGGTAATGATTCTATACTCTAGTTCATAAGGTTTTTTATTCTCTACCGCTTCTTGAATTATATTGAGGACATATTCTCGATCTTCTGGATGAATAATTTCCCAATATGTTATTGAACCATCTACAATTAACTCTGATTGAAGATAGCCTGTTAAATTGAAAATTCCCTCGCTTACAAATTCCATTGTTCTATTTAGGTCATTGTAGCAACGGTATGTCACTCCAGGAGGATGGCTCATCAATTTTCTTTTGCTAGGTTTACTTAAATTTATTTTGGTATTTTTTATTAGATTTTCTTTTGATAACTATAGCTAAGAATTTGCTATAGATTATAATCTCTAATATAATAGATTATCTTTTTATTTTTAGTATTTTAGCTTATTTTTCAAGATAAAATCTAGGACAATATTCTTGCTTTTTTCTTAAAACAGTTTAACCTCATAAGATCTCAACACTTAATCTTCTTGGTAGTTTATCAAGTTGGTTTTTCTGATAAAATTACGGTTTTTTCCTGTGTTCAATAATTAACAAGTGGGTATTAATTACTAAAAGTCAATTAATCAATCAAGTGCTTAGGATAATTACGATCATGTAGTTAATCCCATCAAAAAACTCTATTTTTTAGATATTTTGGATTTGATTTAGTTATTATAGTTTTTTATTTTTTTTTGAACGATACATCAAATTACACTCTAAAAACATTTTAACATAACCTGGAATTTTCATCAATCTTTGATGATTTTATGATTTAATATTAATAGTTAAAAAAAATATTCAAAGAAAATAATAATCTATTGAAAAAATGAAAACAAGACAGTGGAATTTATCTATACCATATATATTTTTATTACCAGCTTTAAGTCTCTTGATTATTGCTGTTTTCCTACCAGCTTTTCTAGGATTTTTCTTTAGTTTTTGTAGTATTGATGATTTAACTGCTTTTCCTCAATGTAGATGGATTGGGTTAGAGAATTTTCAGTTATTATGGCGAGATAAGCTATTTTGGCAAACAATAACTAATAGCTTATTATATCTTGTTGGAGTTGTTCCCATTTTAATTTTTATACCTTTAGGATTAGCTATTTTAGTCAATCAAAAGCTTAAAGGGATAAATTGGTTGAGAATGTCTTATTATTTACCTGTGACTGTTTCTATCGTAGTAGCAGGCATTAGTTGGCAAGCTTTTTATTCTTCTAATGGAATAATCAATCAGTTTCTAAATATATTCCCTTGGAATGTGGAAATCCCTTGGCTAACTAGTCCTGATTGGGCAATTTGGAGTGTTATGATTGTGACAATCTGGAAAGGAATCGGTTTTTATATGGTTATTTATTTAGCTGCTTTACAATCTATTCCTGAAGAATTATATGAGGCAGCTTCTATAGATGGTTCTGATGGATGGCGAAAACATTTTGATATTACTATTCCAATGGTAAGATCTTCTATTTTTTTTGTAGGGGTTATTTCAGCTATTGCTGCGACAAAGGTATTTGAAGAGGTATATGTCTTAACTAGAGGTGGACCTTTGAATAGTTCTAAAACAGTAGTTTACTATATCTATGAAAAAGCACTTCAAGAACTAGAGTTTAGTTATGCTTGTACTATAGGATTAGTCTTATTTATTGCCATATTTACCCTATCTCTTTTTAATAAGCGTTTATCCCAAGTATAATATATTTTGATCCCCAATTGTAGATCATTAGGGTATTATTACAACTAAAGTCTTTTGATATCTTGATATATTTAGCTATGTTTTCTAGATTACTACTCTATCCAAGCTTACTAACGAATGATTATTAATTAGTTATCACTTGTTAGTTATTGGTTATTAGTGAACACTTGAAAAAACTCCTCCATCTCCCTAATCTCCCATTCTCCCCATTCTTCCCACTCTCCCCATTCTTCCCATTCTCCAAAAACCATTCTCCAAAAACCATTCTCCAAAAACCATTCTCCAAAAACCATTCTCCCAATATCTCCTGACTTGTGCCCTTTTCAATTATGCTATAATAGATTAAATTAAAATTAACTTTCTAGTTACTCTTAAAATATCTAAAAACTATCTATTTTATTGTGGTGACATCATTTTATAATTCATTATTGAATCCTAATTTTCAAAGAGTTTCTTCACCATCTTCTAGGCAAAATGCTTCAGAATCAATCCTTATCCGCGCTGCAAGACTAAAAGACATTAATACCCTTGCAGAAATTTTAACTCATAGTTTCCATCCCCCTGAAGGATGGCTAAGCTTAATCCATCCTATTTTAAAACTAGGAATTTATGAAGACTTACGCAGTCGTTTTAACCAAAATAATTCTGATTATATCTGTTTAGTAGCTATCAAAACTTTGATTAGCGCAACAGAAACTTACGAAGAAGAAATCCTTGGTACCATTGAAATTAGTTTGCGAAGTCACTCATCTTTTGAGAATGTTGATGATAAATATCCTTATATTTCTAATTTAGCCGTTAGTAATTCCTATCGTCGTCAAGGAATTGCTCGTAAATTATTAATCAAATGTGATGGAATTGCACAATCTTGGGGTTATCAAAAAATTTTTCTTCATGTCTTGGATCATAACTTACCTGCCAAAAAGTTATATGGCAATAGTGGATATAAGACTTATCAAATTGAGTCTGGTTTTGATTGCTGGTTTTTTAAATCCCCAAAACGTTTATTGTTAAAAAAAGACATATAGAAGAAAAATAAGGTAGAAACTAGATCTAGTTCTATGCAAAACCCAACTCTTGAAGATATACAAAATCAATATAAAAACATAAATCCCGAAGAAATCGTTACTCTAGTGCGAGAAAAAAACATTTTAGTAGTTAATCCTCGTCGGAAAAACGGCATTATTTTAATCAAACAATATCATGGAGAATTTGCTGGACCCGGATCTGTTATCGGAAGTATCTTCGATTTAGATGTAATTAGAGTTTTACCTGTAGGAAAACTTTCCTTTATCTATTCTGAAACATCACAGGAAAGGCAAAAAGCTTACCTCATTCGGAGGCAATGGACTAGACTTATTAAACAAATTACCGATAATCCTGTGCCTATACAGCGCGCTCAAGTAATTCTCAATCAATTTGAACACTGGTTTGATACCCATACTGTTTCCAATCTTCCAGATGAGGCTTTTGCTTTATTGGTAGGAGTTTTGCCTCAAACTATTCGACAAGCACGAAATTATGTCGATCGAGTTGAATTATAAATTTAAATTATAAAAATAATAGACACTCTCGTGATGGAATGGGAAGAATGGGTGTTTCTTGAGAAAAGGAAGACTTGGGAGACAAGGGAGACAAGGGAGTTTCTTGAGACAAGGGAGAAAAGAGTATATCTTATTTACTTATTACTTATTACTCATTACTTATTACTTAATCAAAGCTTATTACTTATTACTTAAATCTTGGATGGGATTACCAAATTCTTCAATTATTTGCGCTTTCATGTTTATTTATTTCATTACTAATTGGATTAATGTTAACTCAGGAGGGCAAAATAATCTCCCCGGAAAATACGTCCCTAAACCTCGATTAACATATAATAAATTTCCCTTTACTTGATGTAATCCCATTCCCCATTCCCAATACTTTACTACACTAGAACATTCTTTAAGATAAGGGATGAATTTTTGTAACACCTTAGGGGTATGTCTTCTTAAATATTGTAAAATGATGGGTGCAGGCCCAAATCCCGGAATAATCACTTGTCCGCCATGGGTATGTCCTGAAAGTTGTAAATCGACTCGCCATTGTTGGAGAATCGCCGCAGTATCGGGATTATGAGATAAAACAATTCGAGGAGTATTGGGGTTTAAAGAAGACATAATGGGATAAGGATTGAACTCTCTCGACCAATAATCTGCTAATCCTACAAGAGGTAGTTCTTCTCCAAAAGGAGTTGCAATAGCATTCCACAAAACCTCGATTCCAACTGAGATTAAAGCCTCAGTAACTTTTTTTCTAGCTTGAGGATAAAAAATATCATGGTTGCCTAATACAGCATAAATACCTCTTGAACTTTGAAGATATTTGAGCCTTTTAGCTAGTTCGTAAATCGGCTTATAATCTTCTGTGATATAATCCCCTGTTAATAACACTAAATCTACCTTTTCTTGATTAATAAATTCAATGGTATCAGAGAGTAATTCTTCCGAAAGAGACTCACCATCATAATGCAAATCTGATAATTGAGCTAATTTGATTCCATTGAGAGACGGTGACAAATCCGCAATAGCCACCGTCAACCTTTCAATACTCAAGGTTTGAGAAAATATACCAGACATCTACCGATCCTTAAATCCATGGTCAATCATACTTTCAGGATAGCTTATCCTATTAGGAAATTTTAGTAAGAAAAGCTAAAAACTTCTTGGTAGTTGGAGTTAATAGAGTTCGTTTATAAGCATCTGCTGCTTTTTTAATGGCTTCTGCTTGGGTGGGATAAGGATGAATCACACTGGCCATTTTGCTTAAACCAATTTTATTAACAATAGCTGTGGTTATTTCACTAATCATTTCTCCTGCATGACGAGCCACAATAGTAGCACCTAAGATTTCATCTGAACCTTTTTTATAGATAATCTTGACAAATCCCTCTTCTTCCCCTTCAGCTAAAGCTCGATCGACATCATCAAAGAGGATTTTCATAATACTAATCTCAATACCTTTCTCTTGAGCTTCATGCTCATACAAACCCACATGAGCAATTTCAGGATCAGTAAAAGTAGCCCAAGGCATAACCAAATCACTTAGTTTATATTTCCCGAACCCAAAAGGAGAGAATAAAGTATTTTTAAGTACGATTCTCGCAGCAGCATCTGCAGCATGAGTAAACTTCCAATCCATACAAATATCACCAGCAGCATAGATTTTCGGATTAGTCGTTTGGAGATTATCGTTAACCTTTACCCCTTTTCGTGGGTCATATTCCACCCCAACATTTTCTAAATTCAAACTTTCTACATTTGGTTGACGACCTGCTCCCATAAGAATCTCATCAACCACAATAGATTCTTGAGTAGAACCAACATTATATACCAATACTTTACCTTCAGGTGTTAAACTAGCACTAGTTGGTTTACAATTTAAAATTAGATGAATACCCTCTTCCATGAAAACTTTTTGGACTATTTCAGCCGCATCAGCATCTTCTTTATTGAGAATATGTGCCCCACGATGTAATAAATAAACCTCAGAACCCAAACGACGGAAAGACTGAGCTAACTCACAACCAATAGGCCCACCACCAATGACAGCCAATCTTTTCGGTAATTCCGTCAAAGAAAACACACTTTCATTAGTAAGATAACCAACTTGTTCAATGCCATCAATCTTAGGACGTACCGCTCTGGCTCCCGTTGCGATTACAGCCTTTTTAAAGCGAAGAGTTTGGCCTGCAACCGTCACTAAATCATCTCCAGTAAAACAGCCCTCACCCAAGAAAACATCCACACCAACTTTTTTAGCACTTTCAGCCGAATCTACAGGACTAATTTGCGCTCTAATGCGACGCATTCTCGCCATCACCGTCGCAAAATCAACCTCTACTTTATCAGCAGGTTTGATGCCAAAAGGGAGAGTATTTTTCAGATCAGCAGCCGCCCTTGCCGATCGAATTATACATTTAGAAGGTACACAGCCAACATTAAGACAGTCACCCCCCATGAGATGCTTTTCAATAAGGGCCACCTTTAAGCCTAAACCCAAACCCCCAGCCCCTTTAGCAGCAACTAATCCAGCAGTACCAGAACCGATTACTACTAAATCGTAACAATCTTTAGGCTTAGGATTAACCCAATCCGGTGGATGAACATTATTTACCAGTTTGACATTATGTTCGTCCATCGGTGGAACAATTACTTTTTCAACCCCTGATTGGGACATAGACTACTCCTCTTACATTTCTACTCAATATTTAATTAATTATTATTTTGCTCTCTTTGGGGAAATAATCAAGAGATTTAAATTCAATTAACTTTCTTTTTCTTAAGATACTTGTTCTTCTTCTCCGATGGCATCATTAAGGGCTTTTTTGGCAACTTTGGTGACATAGAGTGTTACAGCTACAGTAGCAATTAAACCCACAATTCTAATAGCCCATTCTGCTACTGGATTACCCGGTGCATCTCCAGCCCCTAAAGTAGCTAAATTTCCTGCTAAAGAGCCAAAATATACATACATTACTGTACCAGGAATCATCCCTACAGAGCCTATAACATAATCTTTTAAAGAAACACCCGTTACCCCAAAACCGTAGTTCAGTAAGTTAAAAGGAAAGATAGGAGATAATCGGGTTAAAATCACAATTTTTAAACCTTCTCTTCCTACTGCTTCGTCTATGGCTTTAAATTTTTTATCCCCTTCAATTTTCTTAGAAATCCAACCTCTAGCCACATAACGCCCTACTAAAAATGCTAAAGTTGCTCCTAAAGTCGCTCCAATGAAAACAAATATAGAACCCAAGAATACACCAAAAATTACTCCTCCTCCTAGAGTTAATACCGATCCTGGGAGAAAGGCTACTGCTGCTACGGCATAGATAATGATAAATGCGATGGGTCCTGCAGTCCCCAAACCGTCGATCCATTCTAGAGCACTTTGTAACCATTGTTGAGGCCCGCCACCACCGCCTCCTCCATCTTGAGCTAAAGCTGGTAAGGCTGCAAAAGCTACAGCTAATATGGCTAATTCTATAATTCTCAGAGTTTTTCTCATATTAATCTTGAGATTGGATATGTTCTTCTTCATCCTCAAATCACCCTTAATAGTTTTTAATATTTATTAACATATTTACCAAAAATTCTGGCCATAGGCTTTTAGCAATAGGTTAGCACAACTAATTTATAATTTAACTCTTGATAATCAATAAATAATCTTAAATATTTTGCTGTTGATCGCTTTATTTCTTTAATGAAAATTTAAATTAAAAGCAATCTTTCATCATATATAGATAGATAGAAAAATCATCAAAGCAAATCTAAATTAAGATGTTAGACCTTAGATTAGGAGTCCATTTTCCTTGAATAATTGCCCATAAGCAATGGAAGGATTTGCTACAAAGCACCATCATTAACTATTAAATATTAATGATATGAATCTTAACTGAGATTAACTTTAATTATTGATTAGTTAAAATATAAAAATTTAATATATTTTTCTTACTATTGAGCTAAGATTAATTTGAATTACAGATTAATTACTAATTTAAATTTTTCAAAACATAGGTGATTAATTAATTTGTAAAAAGTCTCTTTAGATCTTGTTTAAAATGCCATATTTTGATCTAATTATCTTAGAACATTTAAAAAGTGATAGACAAAAAATAACAATTTCAAGATAATAATAAATACGTTTTTTTACAAATATTTTAATGGAATTTGCGAGGATTTACTTAGATAAATCTAGACCCAGTTTAGTGTAAAATAATAGTAGAAACAAACATTCAAAAAATATAATAATAGTTAGCATAATAGTCTAAGTTAATTTTAAAAAAACGACATCTAGCTAATAGAATTGAAAAATAGTAAAAAAAATAAAAGATGATTCGAGATTCTAGAGTATTGATGACAGTATTTGATGTAGCAATTTTGGCCTCATCAATTTATTCAATTATTATTTTTTATAAATATCGATCGACTACTGATAAATTTGGATTAGAAGAACCTATTAGAAAGATTTTAGTAGGTTTAATCTTAATCAGTTTATTTTATCTAGCAGATCTTTATACCATCCATGTTTTACCAGCCTTTATGAGTTTATCAGAAGCTGATTCAGTTAATCTGAATTTACATTTACATTGGAGTTGGTTGGTAAGTTTATTATGTGTGGGTTTAATTACAGTAGGTTTATCTCAGTTAGTAGCTCAATTAATCCCGGAGCTTCATCATACTTTTTGTCGTTTACAACAAGCACAAAAAGAAGTAGATTGTTTGAATTTTGAACTAGAAAACAAAGTCAAACAACGCACCCAAGAATTGGCAAGTGTCAATGAAAAATTACAAAAAGAAATAATCGATCGTCAAGAAACACAATTAGCTTTACATTATAGTGAATCTAGAGCTAAACGTTTAGAAGAAGGTTTACCAATTATTATTTATTCATTTTCATCAAAAAAAGGAGGAATTTATTATTCTAAATATGTTGAAACAATTTTAGGTTATTCATTAAAAGATTTTAAATCTAATCCTTGGTTATGGCATGAACGTATTCATCCTGAAGATCGCCAAAAAGTTCATGAGATGATCCAAAATCCCAAGAAAAAGAAAAATTTTGAAATGGAATATCGCATTAAAGATTCTAGTGGAAATTGGCATTGGTTTTTCGATCGTTCCATCAGATACCGAGTCAAAAAGTTAGAAAATGAAATCATGATTGAAGGATTAGCAATCGATATTACCGAGCGTAAAAAAGCACAAGAAGCCTTAGAAGAAGCAAAAGAACAATATCAAAATATCCTCAATAATACTCTAGAATGCTTTTGGATTATCGATGGCAATGACGGAAGAATCCTAGAAGTAAATGATGCTTATTGTCAAACTATTGGATATACCAGAGAAGAATTACTACAAATGTCATTTGAAGATGTAAAAGTAGTAGAAAATTATAACGAAATGGAGCAATATATACATAATATAAATACAGCCAATTTAGACAGATTTGAAACTAAACATAGATGCAAAAATGGTGACCTGATTCATTTAGAAGTAAGCATTAACTATATAGCTTCCAATAATGTTTTCTTTAGTTTTATGAGAGATATCACCTTTAGAAAAGAAATGGAGGAAAAATTGGTTCATAATGCCTTACATGATGATTTAACAGGATTACCCAATCGAATTTTATTTGTTGAATATGTAGATCGTGCCCTTTTTAATATTCAAAGGAATCCAGATCATTTATTTGCAGTTATGTTTATCGACTTAGATCGTTTTAAAATAATTAATGATAGCTTAGGGCATTTATTTGGAGATTTATTATTAATAGAAGTAGGAAAAAGATTAGAAAAATGTATTAAAAACACAGATATAGTAGCAAGATTAGGAGGAGATGAATTTACAATTCTCATAGACAACTTTCACAACATCAAAGAAGTAACAATTATTGCCGAAAAAATTAGAGAAGAATTATCATTACCCTTTAACCTCAAAAATAAACAAGTATTTACCAGTGCCAGTGTTGGCATCGCCCTAAGTTCAACGGGATATAAAAACAGCACAGAAATTCTCAGAGATGCAGATTTAAGTATGTATCATGCCAAAAAACGAGGAAAATCCCGTTACGAAATTTTCGACCCCGCAATGCACGCTCAAATTTCTAGTTTTTTAGAATTAGAAAATGCCCTACGCAAAGCATTAGAAAATAAAGAATTTTCCATTGATTATCAACCAATTATTTGTTTAAAAACAGATCAACTTGCCGGTTTCGAGGCACTAATTCGTTGGCAACATCCCAGCAAAGGTTTAATTTCACCCATTCAATTTATCCCAATTGCCGAAGAAACAGGAATAATCATTGCCATTGGGGATTGGATTTTATCAGAATCATGTCGTCAAATGCGTCGTTGGCAAGAACAATTTGATCTAACAGAATCATTAACAATCAGCGTTAATCTCTCAGGAAAACAATTACAACAAAGCAATTTTATCGATAAATTAGACCAAATTCTTAGGGAAACTGGTTTAAATCCCCATAATCTCAAATTAGAACTTACAGAAACTATGTTATTAGATCGCAATCAAACAATTAGTAAACTTTTAAAACAATTTAAAGAAAGAAATATTCAAATAGGCCTTGATGATTTTGGAACCGGTTATTCAGCTTTGAGTTATCTTCAACATTTTCCCATTGATACTTTAAAAATTGATAAATCTTTTGTTAGTAATATGAGAGAAACAGGAGAAAATTTAGAAATTGTCAAAACCATTATTAATTTGGCTCATAATCTAGGAATGGATGTAATTGCCGAAGGAATAGAGACTCAATATCAACTAAATTATCTCAAACAATTAAATTGTGAATTCGGGCAAGGATATTGGTTTGATAAACCCTTAAATAATGTTAAGGCAATGACAAAAATTGCAGAAATGGTTAAGGCTTAATGATTGATTTATACAGAAAACCAGTAAGATTATTGTTCTTCCTATTTCCCCATTCTTCTCCATCAATATAAACCACTATAAAAAAAAGATCTTATGTCTAATTACTGGCGATTAATTCCCTATATTCGCTCCCAATCAAAAACTATTATCTTAGCTTTTTTTTGTACTATTATTTTTACGATTTTTTGGCCCATTTTAGCAGAATTAGCCGGAGAAATGGCTGGTTATATTGGGGAGGGAAATCTCCAAGCTATTGCCCAATCTGCCGGAGTGGCTGCTATTGTTTTTTTCTTAAGAGGTGCTGCACAATACGGACAAGATACTTTTATGGCACAAGCAGCTTTAAAGATTACTTTGGATATCCGCAAAACTATATATACTCACTTACACAGTCTTAGTCTGAATTATTTTGAAAAATCTAAAACTGGGGATTTATCTTATCGATTAACAGAAGATATCGATCGAATCGGCGAAGTTATCAATAAATTTTTCCATCAATTTGTACCTTGTATTTTGCAACTTATAGTGGTTTTAAGTTATATGTTAATTCTCAACTGGCAATTAACTATAGCTAGTCTAATTATTGCTCCTTTAATGGCATTTTTAATCGGATTTTTTGGAGAACAATTACGGAAATTATCTTATAAATCTCAACAACAAATCTCTACTTTATCTTCTCTATTAACTGAAGTTTTTAGCGGTATAAAATTGATTAAAGCATTCGCTGCCTCTGATTATGAAATCCATCGTTTCGCTACCGAAGCAGAAAAAAATCGTCGCTCTAAATTTATGGCTGAAAAGGTTAAAGCCATTCAATTTGTAGTAGTAGGTTTTCTCCAGGCAATGAGTGTGGTTTTTTTATTTTTCTTGGGGGGATGGCAAATTTCAACTGGCAATCTTACTGGTAGTGAATTTATTAGTTATGTTGCAGGAGTTGCTTTATTAATCGATCCTATTTCTATTACTACTAGCAATTATAATGAGTTTAAACAAGGGGAAGCAAGTGTCGATCGCATCTTTGAATTGATGGCAATTAAACCCACAATTATTGAAGAAAAAAACCCCATTATTTTGGAAAATATTACCGGCAAAGTAGAGTATAAAAATGTGACTTTTGCTTATAATTTGGAGGGAAAAAATGTCCTCAAAAATATTAATTTTATCGCCAATCCAGGAGAAACAATTGCTTTAGTTGGAGCCTCCGGTGCAGGGAAATCTACTTTAGTTAATTTATTACCAAGATTTTATAATCCTAATGAAGGAGAAATTTTAATAGATGGCATCAATATTGCTCATGTTTCTTTAAAAAGTTTGAGGAAACAAATCGGAATTGTCTTGCAAGAAACCATCTTATTTTCTGGTACCATTGCCGAGAATATTGCTTTTGGTAAAGCCGAATTTGAGTTAAAAGATATCGAAGCTGCTGCCAAATTGGCTAATGCTAATGAGTTTATTAGAAAGTTTACCGAAGGATACGGCACTATTTTAGGAGAAAGGGGGGTAAATCTTTCCGGAGGGCAACGTCAAAGAATTGCAATTGCAAGGGCTATTCTTTATAATCCTAGTATTTTAATCTTAGATGAAGCAACTTCGGCATTAGATTCAGAATCGGAAAAATTGGTACAAGAAGCATTGGAAAGAATTATGGAAAATCGCACGGTTTTTGTCATTGCCCATCGTTTGGCTACTGTGCGACGTGCCGATCGAATTTTGGTATTAGAAGATGGTATAATCGTAGAAGATGGAAATCATCAGGAATTATTGGAAAAACAAGGTCGTTATGCCAGTTTTCATGCTCAACAATTTGTAGATTTTTAATCTCTAAAGTAAAAAAAAATTAAGATAAAAAAATTTAAAAAAACAAAAATTAAGATTTGAGAAGATTTATGTTTCAGAAAATTTTAGTAGCAATAGATATATCTCCAATGGCAGAACAAGTTTTTGCTAAAGCAATTAATATTGCCCAAACTAATTCTAGTTTATTGATGTTTTTACATATCTTATCAGACGAAGAAGAAAATAGTCCTTTAGCTGTGCCTCCCGGTTTAATTAGTATGTATCCAGCAAAGGGAAATGATTTAACTTTGGAAACTTGGCGGAAACAATGGGAAGAATTCCAAGCACAAGGTATAGAAATGTTGAAATCTTATGTTGAAAAGGCAAAAGATATCAATATTTATGCTCAATATAAGCAGTCTATAGGTAAACCTAGTCGTAGTATTTGTGATTTTGCTGAAGAATGGGATGCGGATTTAATTGTATTAGGACGCAGAGGACGCACAGGTATAAGTGAAATGTTTCTAGGAAGTGTGAGTAATTATGTTTTGCATCATGCTCCTTGTTCAGTTTTAATTGTTCAAGGGGATAGTTAGTATTACTAATGTATAATCATGATTAACTATTAAGATTTAATTAACAATTATGATTAACCATTAACTACCAACCAATTCAAGCTAGGATTAATTTTAGAAAATAGATTTTAGCAAAATAGATTGAAGAGAAACTATGCCACGTAGCCAAAGAAACGATAACTTTATTGATAAAACCTTTACCATTATGGCAGATATCATTCTCAAAGTTCTGCCTATCGACCAAAAATCTAAAGAAGCCTTTGTATATTATCGCGATGGAATGTCCGCTCAAGCTGAAGGGGAATATGCTGAGGCTTTGGATAATTATTATGAAGCTCTTAAGTTGGAAGAAGATCCAGGCGATCGTTCTCAAATCCTTTATAATATCGGTTTGATTCATGCTAGTAATGGTGAATTAGATAAGGCCATCGAATATTATCAACAAACTCTCGATTACAATCCCCAGCATTCCTCTGCACTTAACAATATTGCCGTTATCTACCATCACCAAGGGCAAAAAACTAAAGAAGATGGTAATCCAGAAGAAGCCGAAGCCCTCTATGATAAGGCTGCTGAATATTGGAAGCAAGCGATCCGCATTTCTCCTAACAATTATCTCGAAGCCCAAAATTGGTTGAAAACTACTGGTAGATCGGAAATAGATGTATTTTTTTAAGGCTTAAATCTACAAGTTAAATAATTTAAACCTAAAATAGAATAAAGTAAAATCAAGTAGAATCAAGATAATAATATGCTCGATCGCGAACAAGTAAAAAAAGTAGCTCATTTAGCCCGTTTGGAAGTGACTGAAACAGAAGTAGAACAGTTTACTACCCAATTAAGTAGTGTATTAGAATACTTCGACCAATTAAGTGAATTAGATACAGAAAACATACCTCCAACTACTAGGGCCATCGATTTAAGTAATATCACTCGCCAAGATACCGCAGAAGTATACACAGAGAGGGAAGCAATCCTCAATCAAGCACCAGAACAAGATGGTGACTATTTTAAAGTACCTCAAATCCTTTAATTTTTTTAACCTAACATACTTGAAACCCTTATGGATACTAGCATTGATTATACCATGTCACTCCTTCAGGAGAATGGGAGAATTCCACCTAGTCAATAAAGCTTATTTCATAACCGTATTTAGTATAAAATTAATTTAAAAGAAAAAAGAGAGTTAAGAAGTATTTCTCAAAAGAAAATTCTCACTCTCAATTTCTAATTTTTATTTATATTTTCTAATCAAAATTTTGATAGATTAATCATCCTTAAAAGAATCAATCCATTTACGTAATTGTTCTGAAGCAACTTCTCTACCTCCTAAACCAAAGGCAAGGGCAATAGCAACAGAAATTCCCCCTGTAAGTAAACCAAAGGCAAGATTAACAATATTGGTAGCAATGCCCATTTGTTGTAAAGCCATAGCAGTGATCAAAATCATAATGGCAATACGAGCGGTTTGAGCCAAAAACATGGATTGACGAGTATCAGAACTACTGATTAAATCAAATGCTTTGTTAGAGAGGAATAAACCAATACCAAAGACAATTAAACCAATTAAAACTTGACCAGCTAATACTAAGAAATTACCTACTAGATTTTGTAAGGCTTCGATTTCTAGAATATCAACGGCTGTAAGAGTAGCAATTGCCAGAATAGCAACCCAAACAATGATTCCTACTATTTCAGAAGGTGTGCGATCGGGTGTTGAATCTGTTGGTAATTCTTGTAATGATGTTCCTTCTGCTGGAGTTTCTGATGGAGTTTCTGATGGAGTTTGGGATGATGAAGTCTCAATTCCTAGCCATTTATAAAGCTTGTTAAAGCCTATTCCTGTAAGTATCTCGATCACTAATTCAGAGATATATTTTCCTGCTATATAAGCGATGATCCATACTACTGAAGCTGCGAAGATTTTCGGTAAAATATTTAATACCTGATTCAACATAGCAATAGCTGGTTCGGAAATTGCTCGTATCTCTAAAGCGTTTAAAGAGGCAATAGCAGCAGGAATTAGGATTAGAATATAGACAATTGTCCCAATAATCCAAGGTAAAGATTTACTTCCTCGAGCTTCAGATAAGCCAAATTTCGCACCAATGTTATTTACTCCTGTAGCTGTTAGGAAACTGGTGACTATTTTTCTCACTATTTGAGCGATTAGCCAACCAACTGCTCCGATAAGTATAGCCGCAAATACATTGGGGATAATACTTAAAACCTCATTAACTAATTCTTGTACAGGTCTAAGCGTCCCTTCTAACTCAAGGGTACTGAGAATAGATGGGAGAAATAGTAAGTATATAAACCAGTAAAGTGCATTAGCAATGGTTTCAGATATACCAAGTTGTTGTTTTTGCTCTCCTTCACCAGAAGTTTCAGTATAACTTTCACTTACTTGTTGGTTAAAACGATCGTCTATTCCTAGAGCATTTAAGCCTCTGGTGACAACTAATTTAACGATAGTAGCGATTAACCAAGCTAATGCTAACAGAAGTGCTGCGGCAAAAACTTGTGGTAAGAAGCTAGTGATTTGTTCTAAAAGCGCATTGAGAGGTACGGAAACCGCATCTAGCTGCAATGAACTTAAAAAGGCTACTATAGTAAATAGGATGATAATCCAATAAATAACACCAGAAATAAACTGTTCAATAGGGATTTTTTGCCCGGCTTGGCCTCCAGTAATCCAATTAGCAATTTTGTTATCGATTTCAGTTTTATCTAGTTGCTTTTTAACAAATCCTTTTGACCAATTGGCAACTATCCAACCTATTACTAGAATTAGGATAGCTTTGACAAAAGTAAATACAGAAGTTCCTAAATCTTCTCCTAAACTGGAAATTATTTGCTCGAAGGGAGGTACTTCTTGAGCCAAAAACAATGGGGATAATTTTATGGTTGTCGTACTAATAGTAGTTGTACTCAGCATGATCATCATAATAAATTTAATTTCCAATCTTAAAGATTAGCTTTAAGGTTCACTATATCTATTTGATACCCAGTTGACAATTTTTGGAATAATATTGTTTTTATTTAATAATGATAGAGATGGAGATGGGAGAGTGGGTGATGTTTTTTACTGAGATGGTTGTCAAAGGGAATGGGAGGAATGGGAGGAATGGGAGGAATGGGAGGAATGGGGAGATGTTGTTGTAGAATGGTGAATGGGTGATGGGGAGAATGGGTGATGGGGAGACTTGGGAGAAAAAGAGTGCACTTATTACTTATTACTTAAATCTTGGATAGGGAGAATGGGTAGTATAGAGAATTATCCTACATTTAAGATTTTCAAACTCTATCATTATTTTTGTAAATTGATATAATTATATACAATTTGTTTTTGATCTAAACTATATGTCATTAAGTAAAGTTTTTGAACAATCTATTGAGATTGATGCTAGTGTTAATATCGTTGAAAATTGTATTACTGATTTAGATTTAATGGGGCGTTGGTTAAATCCAGCTTTGCATTGTGAGGCTATCGGTGAATGGAATACTAGTATGGGTAGTCGTAGTCGCTTTGTCATCAAGATTCCTCTCTTACAACCAACTCTTGAAAGTGTGGTAGTAGAAAGAGATGTAGGTTTAGTGGTTTGGCAGTTTGAAGGTTTTTTTCAAGGGCGCGATCGTTGGGAATGTCAATCTCTGGTTCATGGAACCAAGTTAATCAACCGTTTTGAGTTTAAAATTCCTAATCCTTTAGTTGAATGGGGGTTTAATATTTTTGCTGCTCAATGGACAAAACAAGATATGATTTCACAGCTAGAAAGAATTAAAGCTTTAGCTGAACAAATTTCTAGTAATCAAAAACTTTAACTATTATTTAATAATTATATAGAAGTTATTAAATTAGCTATATTTACTACTATACTTTTTCGGAATAGATGTTATCTTGGATGTAGATAATACTTGATATGAGATAATAAAATCATTAGATTTAATGTGGAAAAACTATGTTTAATCAGAATTCTTCTTCCGAGTGCACTAGTGCTGAATTTGAAAAATTAGCCATTGATCGTTTTTTTTCTTTGGTAGGTTTCTTACCTCAAGAATGCAAGGTATTTCGTGAACCTTGGGGAAATTCTACGATTCTTTGTCTTGATTTTGAAGATTGTCCTACTTGGATTGAAGTTGTTAAGGAAAAAACACCTTTGTTAATTGATGCGATTTGGGAATTAGGATTGACTGAAAGTTCCATTATTTTTCGGATTGGTAATAAGTTAAAGGGTTGGAGAAGAATTTCTCAAAGATAACATAGTATAGTAATGAAAATCTTAAAAACGGTTATAGTTAAAAATATATAAATAAAATACTAAAAACTATGGAAAATGAAAACGAAAATGAAAATGAAATTAAAAATAACAATGTGAAGGAAAACTTTTTATATCCTATTGGCAACTATCAAGGTGAATTTACTCCTTCAAATATAGTTTTTAATGCTAATCTTCAAGAATTTGCTCAAAGAGTGAGCTATATTTGTGGTTTAGAATCTAACAATAAAATATCTACTCATGAGGCTTATAATCAAATAAAAAACCTTTGGCATAAGTTGAAAAAATCTAAAAAGGAACTTCTGGATAAGAAGTCTTCTGAAATTGAAGATTAATTGTTAATTAATTAGTTATTAGTTATCGATTTGCAACAATAATGATAGAGTTTTAAAAACCTCAATCTGAGATAATTAATCTTGATTAAGTCTCAAGTATCAAGTAAAAAGATCGATGATACACTCTTTTTCCTCCTATTCTCCCCATTCTTGATTAAGTAATAAGTAATAAGCTTTGATTAAGTAATAAGTAATGAGTAATAAGTAATAAGTAAATAAGATATACTCTTTT
>JANQIW010000153.1 GCA_028281945.1 Prochloraceae cyanobacterium PL24a_bin.78 | reverse complement strand
TTTTGACTATTAGCATTGATATAAATAATTTAAATTAATAATTTTAAAATTAAAAATAATCTAATCAAAATGGTGGAAATATTTTGTATACATGGGAAGAAAAATATAAGCGGTTTCAAAAAGAGTTAAAAATAGGTATTTCAATGTTAGCAAGTGTTCTTATACTTGGGACGATCTGGTATAAGCTTGAGGAGCATTGGTCGTGGTTAGATGCCGCATATATGACAATTATAACCCTTTTTACCGTAGGTTTTGGGGAAGTTTATCCTTTGGACAAAAAATCTCGTTTATTTACTATAATTCTTATTGTAGCGGGAGCAATTGTCGTGGGTTATATGGCAAATCGCTTTACTGAAGGGTTAATTCAAGGTTACTTTCAAGAAAACAATCGTATTAAACAGGAAAAAAAATTGATTGATAGTCTAGAAAATCATTATATCTTATGCGGTTATGGTCGCACAGGAAGGCAAATCGCCATCGAATTTCAAGAAGAAGGGATTCCTTTTGTCATTATCGATATTGATCCTGAGCAGGTAGAAATCGCTAAACAAACCGGTTATATAGCAGTCAATGGAGATGCTACCCTCGATGAATCTCTTTTAGGAGTTAAAATTGATAAAGCACTTTGTTTAGTAGCTGCATTGCGTTCTGATGCGGATAATCTTTATACCATTCTGTCCGCAAAAACCCTGAATCCTAAAATTAGGGGGGTAGCTAGGGTTAGCACTGAAGAAGCTATTCAAAAACTACAAAGGGCAGGTGCAGATGCGGTAATTTCTCCCTATATTACTGGAGGCAAACGCTTGGCAGCGGCAGCTTTAAGACCTCAAGTTATGGATTTTGTGGATGGTATTCTGAGCGGCACTCAACGCTCTTTTTATTTAGAAGAGTTTACCATCGATGCTACTAATTGTCCTTGTGTAGGGCAAACTTTACGGGAGGCTAGGTTACGATCGCAATCTGGTGCTTTAGTCTTGGCGATTCGTCGTCAAAATGGAGAATTAATTGCAGGGCCTATGGGTGATACCCTGATTATAGAAGGAGATTTATTAATTTGCATGGGTACAGCTGAACAATTACGACTGCTTAATCAAATTTTAGGGCCAATTTCTAATAATTCTCTCCGTCTTCCTCGGTTTCATTAACTATTTTTAACGAAAAAACTGACAAGATTAAAGACAATCCCATGATTATTCCCTATAATTAGCGTTTATAGCGTAAGCTAAACATAAAATTGTAATTACTAATTGGATTTGCGGCATTATTGCCATGACTAATCATATTTTGGTTGTAGAAGACGAAGCTAAATTAGCTCAATTTATTGAGTTGGAATTAAAATACGAAGGTTATGAGGTTACCGTCGCTAACGATGGTTTAGGTGGTTTAACCTCTGCTAGAGAATCCCAACCAGATTTAATTCTTCTGGATTGGATGTTACCTGGCATCTCTGGCATAGAAATTTGCAAGCGTCTTAGAAGTACAGGAGATAAGGTGAAAATTATTCTTCTGACTGCTAAAGATGATGTGAGCGATCGAGTGACGGGTTTGGATGCAGGTGCTGATGATTATCTGGTTAAGCCTTTTAGCATTGAGGAATTATTAGCTAGAGTTCGAGCACATTTGCGAAGGAATCAGGAACAAAGTAGTGATATGTTACAATTTGCTGATCTCAAGTTGAATCGTACTACTAGGGAGGTTTCCCGCTCTAATCGTCCTATTGAACTTACTGCGAAGGAATTCGATTTACTGGAATATCTTATGAATCATCCCAAACAAGTACTTACTCGTGACCAAATTTTAGAGCGAGTTTGGGGTTATGATTTTATGGGTGATTCTAATATTATTGAAGTTTATATTCGTTATTTACGTCTTAAATTAGAAGCAGAACAAGAAAAACGTCTTATTCAAACCGTAAGAGGGGTTGGCTATGTGTTGCGTGAGGCAAGTTGATTGATTATTATATCTTTTTAACCTCACGGTAAGGAGAATGGGGGATGGTTTTTACTCTGATGGTTGTCAAGGGGAATGGGGGAATGGGAGAATGGGAGAAATTTATTGTACTTATTACTCATTACTTATTACTTATTACTTAACCAAGAATGGGGAGGAATGAGGAGAAAAGAGTACATTTTATTTACTTATTACTTATTACCTATTACTTATGACTTAAATCTTGGATGGGGAGAATGGGAGATAGGAAGTTTTTATTTATATCTTTGAAGCAATCAAAGCATTTATAATAACTTAAAATAGAACGTTTTATATAAATAGAAAAAAATAACCATGGAATTATTATCAGGAATCACAACAAAACTACTTTGGGGGCAAGCAATCAAAATAGCTAAAGTATTATTGTATCCTTCTTTAGTGAATCTGGATAATACCCAAGAAAAAAACCTCCATCTACAATTAGAAGCTAATTCCAAATTACAACATGAGTTACAATCAAGTAGTCAAGAATTTCAGCAAGAAATAGAAAAAAGTCGCCAAGAATTCGAGGTAGTTAAACTCAAAGCACAGCAACTTATCCAAAAACAACAACAAAAATTTGATTTAAGTTTGTTTGAAGAAAAGAAAAAACTAGATTTAGAATTGCAACAAAAAGGACATGATTTGCAAATAAAGTTAGCATTACTTCAATGGCAAAAAACCCGCAACACAAATGAGTATCAAAGAATTCTAGAAAATCATCCTTGGCGTTTATATCCAGAAACCATTAGAGAATTTTACAATCAATACCAAGATAGGAGTAAACCCATTCCTCCTTTAGTGATTATTTCACCTCCTGAAATAGATTTTGAAAAGTTATCTAGAGTTAATTCAAAAGTTAATTCAGAAATTAATTTACAAGTTAATTCAGAAGTTAATTCACAATTTCCTAGTATGGAAAAAGGATTAGCTGAAGCATTAAGGATTTATTTAGGGAATCATTACCCTAAAAATGATACTCAAAGACCAGCAAATTTTATTGGAGGAGCTTGGGATAGTAAAAGAATGCACAGTGAAACAGCAGTAATGCACTTATTTTATCTGCTTAATTCTGTGCCTAGTCTAATTTTGGAATCAGAAATTGATGGTGATTATTTAAATTTTCATCTAGCTTCTTGGGATATTTGTCAAGAAACTTATGAATATCATCCTATTTTATCTCAGTTTGACTATAAAAAGTTTCTCTATCGCGTTGCTAAAGTGTATGCTTTAGATTGGAATGAAAGAAAAAATGCTCTTTTACAACAAGGATTAACTTTAGAAGAAGTAGAAGAGTTAGAACCAAAAAACGAAGCAAATCTAAAAATATTAGCTAAAGAAACTAAGTTAAAAGCTGCTGGTTATGATAAAGAGTTGGATTATAACCTCACTAAAGATTGTATTCAAGAGTTGGCAGAGTATTTGAAAGTTTTACACTGTGTGGTTGTTAGTTTAGCTTTAGATGATTATTATTGGTTACGTTATCGTCAATCTCCTCAATTACCTCTTCTTTTACCTAAATTAATAGCCGAGATTCCTGATGATGAAGTTTGGGGTTTAATCAATGTAGTGGTTTCTCATTATCAAAATTTGTTTCAAGTATTAGAAAATAATGGGGATTATTCTGTGGCTGAATTAGCTTTAGATGTAGCTGAAGCTTTGACTAATTTATCTGATAAATCCTGGGCAAGAGAAATCATCAATTATTCAATTCAATCTTGGTTGAAATTACATCAAATCTCTTATTCTCAAAATCCTAATATTATGGCGGTGATTCCTTTAGTTGTCACAATGAAAGATT
The DNA here is from genome assembly GCA_028281945.1 of Prochloraceae cyanobacterium PL24a_bin.78. GTDB lineage: Bacteria > Cyanobacteriota > Cyanobacteriia > Cyanobacteriales > JANQIW01 > JANQIW01. Next base: position 9,757 of record JANQIW010000153.1, on the reverse strand, counting down.
TTCAGTATTTGGAAAATTTAGAAAAATGTCTGGTTATTCTTGGTGATGATGAAGTGGTAAATCAAATTCAAAGTTTAAAAAAATCTCTATCTTCTGAGAATCAAAGTCAATCTTTTCCTTCCCAAGAAAACTATAAAGCAGGAAAAGAATCTTTAGATAAAGCAATTCAACTTAACCAGAATTCTTCTCAAGATTATTATCTTCGCGGGATATATCATATTTCATTGGGAAATTATCAAGAAGCCATAGCAGATTTAGATAAAGCTATTGAAATCAAACCCAATTACCATGACGCTTATATTGAAAGAGGAAATGCCCATTTTTGTCAAGGATTACAACAAGCCATTCAAGATTATAATCAAGGAATTGAAATAAATCCAAATTTCTCTGAAGCCATAGAAAGTAAAAATTGCGCTGAATCTCAATTGGAAAAATATCAAGCAAAATATCAAGCAAAATATCAAAAATATAAAATAAATCCCCAAAAAGAAACAAAATTCTCTAATGTATCATTATCTCAAAAAGAAAAAACTGAGAGAATTTCTGAGATAGAAGAGATTTCCCAGATAGAAGATAAACAACAAACCAAATCTTCTGAAACTAGACAAATATTCCCTCAAAAAGATGAAATTGAATTAATTTCTGAAGTAGGGATTGATTATAAAAGACTCAAAAATTTCTTAGAAAACCAACAATGGCAACAAGCCGATAGGGAAACCTGTAAAATCATGCTTCAAGCAGCTAGAAGAGAAAACCAAGGATGGCTGAGAGTTGAAGATGTAGACAAATTACCTTGTCAAGATTTACATACTATAGATAAATTATGGATACATTACAGTAAAAGCCATTTTGGATTTAGTATCCAGAAAAAAATCTATCAAAAATTAGGCGGCACTAAGAATTATAATAGTGAAATATGGAATAATTTTGGTAATCAAGTGGGATGGCGTGTCTATGGTAAATGGATTGATTATATAAATATAATATTTAATGATACAGCAAACTATGGGCATCTCCCTTATAGCCAACAATTATTTGGTAGTAAAGATTCTTTTGTATGTTGTTTCTTGTTTTATCACCTTGAATCTTGCAAAATCTAACTTTAAAAAGGTGTTTCAAATCTAAAATAAGATTATAATCATTTATCTTTTAAGAGACTTTGCACTTAGCATTAAATTCCCAAAAATAATAATAGAGTTTAGGAAAAGAGTATAGATTAAATAATTCACTAATTAGTTATTGTCTTTCATCTTCCCAATCCTCCCATTCTCCCCATTCTTGGTTAAGTAATGAGTAATAAGTACAATAAATTTCTCCCATTCTCCCATTCACCCCATCTCCCCATTCTTGGTTAAGTAATAAGTAACAAGTAATAAGTAAATAAAATGTACTCTTTTCTCCTTATTCCCCCCATTCTTCCCATTCTCCCCAATCTCCCCATTCCCATCATCACCATCAATCATCCTCAAGAAAACCATTCCTCCCATTCTCAAGAAACCATTGCTAGACAAATGAAGTTTTGATATACTGTAAAAGTTTATTAACTTAAAATTGTCGTCAACAGGATTTCTTATGGAAACCCCCGAATTACCTAATATTTTTGTCATAGGCTTATTCTTAATGTTTGGAGGAAGTGCCTATACATTAGCCCCTACTTTGAGACTTCCTAGAGTTACTTTACTAGTATTATCAGGCTTAATCATTGGTCCATCCGTTCTAGGATTAGTTCCAGAGGCTATTGTAGAGCTATTTCCCACCATGTCTTACATTGCATTATCTATGATTGCCTTTCGTCTGGGAGAAGCCTTTGTAGATTTCGATTTTTTCCAAGAAGGGCTTAAAGTATTAGTTATTTCCTTAAGCAAAACCATTGTTGCCGCAATTTTAGTCTTTGGTATCGCCTATTTAATTGAGGGAGATCTAGTTCTAGCCTTGCTTCTAGCTGGTTTAGCGCCGGCATCTGCACCTGCTGCTATTTTAGATGTAATTACCGAAACTAAAGCTAAAGGCTTATTAAGTGACACAATTGTTCATGTTTTAGCCATTGACAACGTTTTAGGTGTAACCCTATTTACCATCTTATTAGTTGTAGCAGAAATTATCTCCGGAAGGGGTGAACCAACTATAGAATTAGTCTATGGATTCTGGGAAATCGGAGGTGCGGTGGTAATTGGTTTGATAATTGGTTGGTTAATGGCTAGACTTGCAGGAGGTTTGCAGGCAGGGAAAGTCAGTCTTTTGCAGATTACAGGTTTTGTCTTTGTTTGTGCCGGACTTGCTTATCAAATCCATGTTTCTTACCTTCTAGCTTGTATCATTTTAGGGGCAACAGTGGCTAAAAATCGCTCTCAACCTAAGAAAAACATTTTTTTTACTCTTGAAGATGTGAATGAGCCTTTTTTGGTGATTTTCTTTTTGTTAGCAGGTTGTGAATTGGATTTATCAGCAGTTAAAACTTTGGGTATTATTGGCATTGGTTATGTTGTTGCTCGATGTTTAGGGTTCATTATTGGTGGTGGTTTTGGTTCTAAAATTGTCAAGGCGGAAAGGGTTATTCAAGAAAATATTGGTTGGTCTTTATTTCCTCAAGCTGGTGTGGCTTTAGGTTTAGCGGTGATGACTTTAGATCGTTTCCCTCAACTTGGTGAGTTACTTGTGTCTATTGTGGTTAGTACTACTATTGTTTTTGAGTTGTTTGGACCTACTGTAACTCGTTGGCGTTTAGTTAAGGCTAAAGAAACTGAAGAAACTAAGGGTTCTAGAGAAAAATCTGATGATTTACCATTTGTTCAAGTTAGTAAATAATTAATACGAGGTGAAGATAAAAAATGCCAATCAAATTAACCACAGGACAAAAAATTTCTCTGAGAAAGGAAGCTCCCGGTTTAAGTACTCTTTTGTTTAGTTTGGGATGGGATCGAGTTGAGAGAAAGGGATTAAGAAAGTTGTTTCAGTCTGATTTTGATTTGGATAGTTCGGTTTTGTGTTTGGATAGTGATAAAAAACTTAGAAAAAGTACTGATGTTATCTATTATGGGAATTCTCAACATCCCTCAGAGGCTATTTCTCATTTGGGAGATGAACTTACTGGTGAAGGGAAGGGTAATAAGGCTAAGGTTTTAATTCAAAATGAACGAGAACGAAAGGGTGATGAGGATAAGGAACAAGTTCTCATCAATTTATCTCAAATTCCTCCTCATATTGCTAATTTAGTTTTTTTTGTGAATATTTACGAGTGTTATCACCGTCGTCAGAATTTTGGACAACTTTCTAATGCTTATGTTGAGTTGGTTGATTTGGAAGAGGAAACTGTAATTGCTCGTTATGAACTTTCTCATGAGGATTATCAAACACATACGGGAATTCTTGTGGCTGAGGTTTACCGTGAAGATGATAAGTGGGAAATTGAAATTGTAGGTGAAGGTGTTCGGGTTGGCAGTCTTGAAGAGTTTGTACGTCGCTATAGTTAGTGTCTTTATTATTTAATGGTTTTTTTTGAGAATGGGGGGAATGGGAGGAGTGGGAGGAGTGGGAGGAATGGGAGGAATGGGAGGAATGGGGGGAATGGGAGGATAGAGAAAGTTAAATCTGACAATATATTCATAATGTTTTCATCCCTTGTCAGGGAAAAGGTGTAGTAAAGCCAATTAGATGATGTGTCTTTTCCTGATGGCATTAAAAGAGAGTTTCCATCCCTTGACAGGGAAAAGGAGATCTAAAGGCGTGAAAAACTTCATTTCAATAATCAAGAATCCTGTGTAAGGTTTCGATCCCTTGACAGGGAAAAGGAAAAGTAAAGCCCAAAATACATGTGGATTTTTTGGCTTATTTTATTTGGCGTTTCGATCCCTTGTCAGGGAAAAGGAAAAGTAAAGGCTGAACACAGCAAGTGGTTTAAAGCGATTACTTATGCAGTTTCGATCCCTTGTCAGGGAAAAGGAAAAGTAAAGTCACGGGTTATAACCCGTATAAAGAGGGTTACTACTCAACGTTTCGATCCCTTGTCAGGGAAAAGGAAAAGTAAAGCACTTGATAAGTGCGAAAGAGCATTGTACGCACTGGATGTTTCGATCCCTTGTCAGGGAAAAGGAAAAGTAAAGATCAGAATAGCCCAAATTGTTGGGTCAGTAAGTCTTGTTTCGATCCCTTGTCAGGGAAAAGGAAAAGTAAAGAGGAAAGTTACCGCGGTTCACGCAAAGCGTGCCTCGTCTACGTGTTTCGATCCCTTGTCAGGGAAAAGGAAAAGTAAAGCCGGTTCCAAAAAATTCCCATTTATGGGAGGATGAGTTTCGATCCCTTGTCAGGGAAAAGGAAAAGTAAAGTCTCTGAAATCGATGTGAATGTAGGTGTAGACCTAAAGGTTTCGATCCCTTGTCAGGGAAAAGGAAAAGTAAAGTGATAGTATTAATACCAGAGATTATCCTTTATGGTAGCGTGTTTCGATCCCTTGTCAGGGAAAAGGAAAAGTAAAGTTCTCTATATTTCCTTTTTCCTATATAAATTTTCTAGGTTTCGATCCCTTGTCAGGGAAAAGGAAAAGTAAAGGCTTATGCTCTTTTGCAGGGGGCATATCGTTGAGCATTACGAGTTTCGATCCCTTGTCAGGGAAAAGGAAAAGTAAAGTAATGTGTCCTGAAAAAATGACTATCTGTGCTGTTTGAGATGGTTTCGATCCCTTGTCAGGGAAAAGGAAAAGTAAAGTGAAGTGCAATTTGTCACTTTGCCAGGTGACACAACGTTTCGATCCCTTGTCAGGGAAAAGGAAAAGTAAAGTTTTCCTGACTTTTTTCCACTCTCGCGAGTTCTTGGTTTCGATCCCTTGTCAGGGAAAAGGAAAAGTAAAGAGGAGGGTTTATTATGGAAGCAAGAACAAAAAACCCTGTTTCGATCCCTTGTCAGGGAAAAGGAAAAGTAAAGTAAAAGTTACTTGCTAAATGCAGTAAAGCCTGCAACGTTTCGATCCCTTGTCAGGGAAAAGGAAAAGTAAAGAAGATAGAGGATGAAGTTGATCCTGAGCTCAAGCTCGAGTTTCGATCCCTTGTCAGGGAAAAGGAAAAGTAAAGATGACCATGGTTGCCTTAAATCTTTATCCAATTTCGTTTCGATCCCTTGTCAGGGAAAAGGAAAAGTAAAGAGTTCACTTCTGGAGACCTTATAGAGTAAGGGTTTCAGATCTCCCAATCGATGGTCAAACACTTTATGCCCTAATTCTAACCCAAAAGCACAAAAAAAACAACCCCCAAAACCAATCCCAGTATAAATTTGACGGTCACCGACGAAAAATAAAGGTTTCAGCCATTTTGCTTTGAGCGTCGAAGTTGATGATACAAAAATCCCACTAAAACCCAAACACCACCAAATCTAGAACCCATAATACTTTCAAAGAAAACCTTCCCATCAATACAATATAAATCCTCCAATAATTCTCTCCGACGCACCAAAAGTGAGAAAACAGTACAGAAGTACTAAAAAATCCCTCAAAATTCCCCAATCAAATCCCAAAACCATTGATATATATAGAGTATAGAGAATTTACCCTTAGTTTTGTAACCTCTTGCACAACAAACGAAAGTACCAGACATTAAAGCATAAACATAACCAAAACTTAATTTAAACTCAGAAACCAATAAGAAATCCCAATAATAATGCCAATGAATACAATCCCCCTGGGAGGAAAATTAGGGGAAAAGTGGGAAGATAGGTGATGGTTTTTAAGAAGATGGTTTTTTTAGGAATAGGAAGAATGGGAAGAGAATTAGGAAGAGTAAATCTGAGTGGATTATCGACAAAATCAAAACCAAATAAGTTAGGATAAACAAAATCAATATAACTATCATTAAAGAAACTGCTTATTAATAGAAAACCCCTAACCATGTATAATAAAACCCTAAAAAATAACCTCTTTAAAACACTTGTAATATTGATAGCAGTAAGCTGTTTCATAATCTTAGCCGCTCACATCATGGGAGAAATCCTCTGGTTTAATGAACTAGGCTATTTATCAATCCTCTCAAATCGTATCAAAACCCAACTAGGATTATTTTTCATCATATTCCTAACCTCCCTCATATTCCTCTTAATCAACATAAACTTAGCACAAAAATTTAAATGGCAAGCATCAGACCTAGAAAAACATCATCTATTCGTCTTTTCCTCACAGCTAAAACTACGTTTATTATTACCAATCATCCTAGGTTTTTGTCTCTCCATCGCCCTAATCCTAGTATTCTCCAGTGAAGTAGCCATAAAAGTATGGCAAGAAAACTTTAGCCTACCAAATATCGCACCTCCTCTTCCCTCACCCTTTGAAATTAACCAAGCAAAAGAAATCTTCCTTGAAATTTATACCCATATAGGAGAAGCAATCGCAACATTAATAATTATTCTCCTTTTATTATTAAACAGTAAAATCTCCCTAAAAATCTTTGCCATTGCTATTAGTTTAGTCTTTGGATTAGTAGAGTCTGGAAACTGGACAAAATTCTTACTCTTTGCAAATTTAGAACCTTTTAATAAAGTCGATCCACTCTTTAGTAAAGATATTAGTTTTTACGTCTTTAAATTACCAATTTGGGAGTTATTAGATACTTGGTTAGGAGGAGTATTTATCTTTGCCTCCCTATCAGTAACTTTGACCTATTTACTATCAGGAAATAGTCTTTCTCAAGGGAAATTTCCCGGTTTTTCTACCTCTCAATTACGCCATGTTTGTGCCCTAGGCGGAGGGACTTTTTTAGCCATTTCTTTTCACCATTGGTTAGAACAAAATAACCTCCTCTTTTCTACCCGAGGAGTAACTTATGGCGCAGGATATACGGATATTCACGTCTCCCTTCCCCTAGAAATAATTATGGCGATTTTATCTCTGGGAATTGCTATTTTCTTCTTCTTTAAAAGTTGGCAAAAACCTCAAAAAGGTTCTATTAATCCTCAACAGAAAAAAGTTAGATTAACCACATTTAGAGATGCTTTTCTTAGGAAACAAAAGGAAGAAAATCAATCAACCTCTCAACCTACCAAAATCTTAAAAAAACCTCCTAAAAAGAAGATTACCTTATCAAAATATCCCGCTTTAATTCCCTCCAAAAAACTCTTTTATCCTTGGGCAGTAGTTCTATATTTATTAGTTTTAATGATAGGAACTTCCCTTGGAAAAGGGGTTCAAAGTTTAATAGTTGAACCTAATGAATTAGCAAAAGAAACTCCTTATCTCGCTCATAATATTGAATATACTCGATCGGGTTTTGGCTTCAGTGTGGAAGATTTAGAAGAGAAAACTTTCGATCCCGACGGGGAATTAAATGCCCAAGATATCTTAGAAAATGAGCTTACTATCGATAATATCCGACTTTGGGATCGTCGCCCTTTATTACAAACCAATCGCCAATTACAACAGTTAAGACTCTATTATCAATTCCCCGACGCAGATATCGATCGCTATACTGTCACAGTTAAAGACCAAAATAATAATACAGGTGAAAGCACTACAGAGAAACAACAAGTAATTATTGCGGCAAGAGAACTAGATTATGAAGCCGTTCCCAACAGTGCCAAGACATGGGTGAATAAACATTTAGTGTATACCCATGGTTATGGATTTACCGTTTCCCCTGTAAATTTAGTAGATGAAGGGGGATTGCCCTATTATTTCGTTAAAAATATTGATGATAATAGAAATAAAGGCATTGTCAATACAGGTACGGAATCTATTAAATATAATATTCCCTTTGAAAATCCCAGAATTTATTATGGGGAATTAACAGATAATTATATCATGACCTCAACTAAGGTAGAAGAGTTAGACTTTCCTAGTGGAGAAGAGAATGTTTATAATATCTATGATGGGGAAGGTGGAATTCCTATGGGGTCACCTTTGAGAAGATTGTTATTTTCTTTATACTTAAAAGATTGGCAAACCTTATTTACCAATAACTTTACTCCAGATACCAAAGTACTATTTCGCCGCAATATTCAAGATAGAATTAGGGCAGTAGCACCTTTTCTTCACTACGATGATAATCCTTATTTAGTAGTTGCCGATGCAGGAAACCCTCAACAAGGAGAGAAAAATTATCTTTATTGGGTTATAGACGCTTATACTACTAGTGCCAAATATCCTTATTCAGATTCGGGAAGAAATAAATTTAACTATATCCGCAATTCAGTTAAAGTTGTGGTTAATGCTTATAATGGTCATGTGGATTACTATGTAGCCGATGCAAAAGACCCCATTATTATGAGTTGGCAAAAGATATTTCCAGATTTATTTAAATCTTTAGATGAGATGCCTGATAATTTAAAAGGTCATATTCGTTATCCAGTAGACTTGTTTAAATCCCAATCGGAAAGGTTATTGACTTATCATATGAACGATGTCCAAGTGTTTTACAATCGAGAAGACCAGTGGGAAGTTCCTTTAGAAATCTACAATAATCGTCAACAACCTATCGATCCATATTACCTAATTATGAAATTACCCTTCGCAAATCAGGAAGAATTTATCTTATTACATCCCTATACCCCCATCAGTCGCCCCAATTTAATCGGTTGGCTAGCAGGGCGTGCCGATGATGAAAATTATGGTAAGTTGTTACTGTATAATTTCCCGAAACAGAAGTTAATTTATGGACCAAATCAGGTGGAGGCTTTGATTAATCAGGAGCCTGTGATTTCTCAACAAATTTCCCTGTGGAATCGGGAGGGTTCGAGGGTAATTCAAGGTAATCTTTTGGTAATACCTATTGAGCAATCTTTACTATATGTAGAGCCGATTTATTTGGAGGCGGAGGAGAATAGTTTGCCTACTTTGAGTCGGGTGATTGTGGTTTATGATAATCAAATTGTTATGGCTGAAACTCTTCGGGAGGCGATTGATGCTATTTTTAGCCCTAATTCTTTGAGTCAAAGCCCTTCTTCTAATCCTGATTTCTTTAATCAAGATACTCCATCAACTCCTATTATTCGTGAGGTGGAGGGGATTCCTCTTCCGTTGGAGGAGAGTGAGGGTTTGCAGTAAAAAGATATTGAGTCAAGGATTGGGGTGATGGGGTGATGGGGTGATGGGGTGATGGGGAGAATGGGAGATGGGGAGACTTGGGAGATGGGGAGTGTATCTTAATTACTTATTACTTATTACCTCTTACTTATTACTTAAATCTTGGATGGGGAGAATGAGAGATAGGAGGAAATTACTTATTTTTCCTCACAAGGGGATTGTATTCATTGGCATTATTATTGGGATTTCTTATTGGTTTCTGGGTTTTAATTAAGTTTTGGTTATGTTATTAAATTCTCTTTAATAATGAGAGAGTTTAATTTTCCTAATTCTAGAATAATTAACCCAGATTTACCTTCCCATTCTCCCCATTCCTCCCACTCTCCCCATTCTCCCCATTCTTTATCTCTATCAGTATTAAAGAAAAATCACCTTAATCTCTGGTACTTTCGTTTGTTGTGCATGAGGTTACAAAACTCTGGATAAATTCTCTATACTCTATATATATCAATGGTTTTGGGCTTCGATCGAGGAATTTTGAGGGATTTTTTAGTACTATTGTACTGCTTTCTCACTTTTGGTGCGTCGGAGAGAATTTTGACTGGATTTATATTGCCTTGATGGGAAGGATTTCTTTGAAAGTATTATGAGGTCTGGGTTTGATGGTGTTTGGGTTTTAGGGTGATTTTTGTATCATCAACTTCGACGCTCAAAGCAAAATGGCTGAAATGTTGATTTTTGGTCGGTGACCGTCAAATTTAT
>JANQIW010000152.1 GCA_028281945.1 Prochloraceae cyanobacterium PL24a_bin.78 | reverse complement strand
CAACTGCTACTCCACGTCCGTTAATTTCACCAAAATTAACCACACTACCATTAACTTCTGCTCCTAATTCTAAGGAAATAGCATCCCCATTATTTCCTTCTCCAACATCAATTATTCCGGATCCAAAGTTTTGAACATTGATATTTAATGCAGTTTGATCACCGTAAATTACCCCATCTCTAGGACTTGATGTAGTTTGAATTAAGCCAAAGTTAAAAACTCCTGCTCCAAAACCACCGATATTAATAGCACGACTTTCACTGGTAATGACTCCAGTATTAAATATCAAAGCTGAAGCATCAGTGCCATTAGCAAGATTAATGCCATTAAAACCTCCATCAATAGTACCATTGTTAATAATACTGGTTAGACGACCTTCTACTTGAATAGCTGTCATATCTGCAGCGATAGTACCACCATTTTCAATATTTACTAGATTGAAAAGGCCTTCAGTTAATACAGCTGCTTCATCACCATTAACTTCTAGAGTTCCTGCTACTGTAACTGAATCACCAAATGTAATTAATTCAATTTCTGAATTTGAGGTTTCCCCTACAGGTATAAAGATACTTGACATTGATTTACTCCCAATCGATGTTTATTTTTAGTTTTAAGTAATTATTATGAAGTTCCACAACATTTACTTGACTCTTATTGTTAAACATTGATTTACAAATGTCATTGTAATTTCCTGCAAATATTTTGGTAGGAAAGGGTAAAGGTAATTGCACTTTTATGCAACACTAATATCGTTTTTCCAAAAGTATGAGATACAATGGTTAGAGGGGGACAAGGGGGATAAGGGGGACAACGGTGACAAGGGAAATAGGTTTTGGGTTAGGAATCAGCAGGAAAAACAGAACTTTAACTCTATCATCTTTTTAGAAAATTGGTATAAGTTTTATTTTCTATAAATACTGCTTATGCATAGACAGGATGCGATGGTCTTAGTTTTTCAATGTGTATTAAGCTTATAACCCTGATCAATCAAAGATATTAGGTTCTTGGAAAAGACGTTCCATCCGTGGATGTTTTCGAGGAGGTGCATCTAAAGCAGCTTGGAATTCTTCCCATGCTTCAGCTGAAAGAGAAAATACCTGCCTTTCACTGAGCACAGCATCAGCTTTTTCCATGGCACAGCCAAGAACAAATTCACTTAAAGACTGGTTTCGAGCAGCAGCCGCCGCCAAAATCATTTTCTTTGCATCAGGGGAAATCCTAATATCAAGTCTTTCACTGGGTTGAGAAGATTGCATTGCTTTTTCCAGATATTGAGTATATAAACCATTATATAAAACTTGTACATACAATGGCAACGCATAATTGACGAAGGATTTTTAGCAATTATTTCACTATCAAAAATTACTTCCCATTCTCCCCATTCCTCCCATTCTCCCCATTTTCTTCATATCTATCATAATTACGGGAAAATGATATAAGGTGAGATAAACCCACCCCATTATTTACTTATTTATTCACACCAACAGGCATACCTAAAATATCTTCAATCTTAGGCATTTCCTCTAGTGGAATAACACGGCCTTCATCTTCAAAACCATCAATGAGATTAAAATTCAGATAACGATATAAATCCGCTGCAAAAGGATCTACCTTCTCATTAACAATACTCATATACTCTTCAACCTTAGGAATATATCCCAATAAAGCACATACCGCTGCCAATTCAGCAGAACCCAAATAAACTCGAGCACCTTTACCCATGCGATTGTTAAAATTACGAGTTGAAGTAGAAAATACAGTTGCATTATCTTCAACCCTTGCCTGATTTCCCATACATAAAGAACATCCGGGCATTTCTGTACGGGCACCAGCACCGGCGAATACCCCATAAACGCCTTCTTCTCGCAATTGTTTTTCATCCATCCGAGTAGGAGGACATACCCAAAGTACACCTTTTACTCGTCCTGCTCCTTCTAAAATCTTAGCAGCAGCACGGTAATGCCCAATATTGGTCATACAAGAGCCGATAAATACTTCATCAATTTTATCTCCTGCACATTCTGACATTAGCTTAATGTTATCAGGATCGTTAGGTGCAGCCAGAATTGGCTCTTTAATTTCGTTTAAATTTACTTCGATCACATCAGCATACTCAGCATTTTCATCTCCTGACATTAATTGAGGATTTGCCAACCATTCTTCCATTTTCGCCACCCGACGCATGATTGTGCGGGCATCTTGGTAACCCCTTGCCACCATATTTTTGAGAAGGGCAACATTCGATCGAAGGTATTCTGACACAGTATCGGTACTTAACTTTATAGTACTACCAGCACAAGATCGCTCAGCCGTGGCATCAGTTAACTCAAAAGCCTGCTCTACCTTCAAATCTGGCAAGCCTTCCATCTCCATAATGCGTCCAGAAAACACATTAATTTTATTCTTTTTCTCAACAGTTAACTTACCTTCTTGAATAGCAACATAAGGAATCGCATTGACAATATCCCGTAAAGTCACTCCCGGCTGTAACTTGCCAGTGAATTTCACCAAAACTGACTCAGGCATATCTAAAGGCATTACCCCTAAAGCTCCTGCAAACGCCACTAAACCAGATCCAGCGGGAAAAGAAATCCCCAAGGGGAATCTTGTATGGGAATCCCCACCAGTACCAACCGTATCAGGTAATAACATCCGATTTAACCAAGAGTGAATAATGCCATCACCTGGACGTAAAGCCACACCCCCACGAGTGGAGAAGAAATCCGGTAACTCCTTATGGGTTTTGATATCCACAGGTTTAGGATAAGCCGCCGTATGGCAGAAACTTTGCATTACCAAATCTCCATTGAAACCGAGACACGCAAGTTCTTTTAATTCATCTTTAGTCATGGGTCCTGTGGTATCTTGAGAACCTACAGTAGTCATAATTGGCTCGCAAGAAGTACCTGGAAGTACACCTGGTAATCCACAAGCTTTACCAACCATTTTTTGTGCTAATGTGAATCCTTGGCCTTTACCTTGAGGAATTGAGGGGCGTTTGAAGATGTTGCTAGTTTCTAAGCCTAATGCTTCTCTGGTTTTATCTGTCAATCCTCGCCCGATTAAAAGGGGAATTCTGCCACCTGCGCGCACTTCATCGAGAATGGTTTCGGGTTTTAATTTGAAAGTGGAGATTACCTCTCCTGCTTCATTAGTAACTTCACCTCGGTAGGGATGGATATTGATTTCCATGCCGGTTTCCATTTTGGTGACATCGCATTCGATAGGAAACGCACCGGAATCTTCCCCAGTGTTAAAGAAAATGGGTGCGATATTGCCTCCTAAAATATATCCACCTGCCCTTTTATTGGGAATACAGGGGATATCATTACCTAGATGCCAAAGCACAGAGTTTATGGCGGATTTACGGGATGAACCTGTACCTACTACATCTCCTACATATGCTACAGGATTGCCTTTTTTCTTTAATTCGGCAATGGTATTTAAGGCATCAGGCATTTTCGATTCCAGCATGGATAAGCCGTGAAGGGGAATATCTGGGCGAGTGGTGGCGTGGGTGGCTGGGGATAAATCGTCGGTGTTGGTTTCCCCTGGCACTTTAAATACGGTTACTTTTATAGTATCTGGTACTTCAGGACGATCGACAAACCAAGTGGCTTCTGCCCAGGCGTTGATTACTTGTTTGGCATAGGGATTGCTTTCTGATAAGGCTAAAACATCGTTGAAGGAATCAAATACCAAAAGGGTTTTGCTAAGGGCGTTGGCTGCTTCTGCTGCTAAAGTGGAGTCTTGGGATTGGAGGATTTCTACTAAAGATTGAACGTTATATCCACCTACCATGGTGCCTAAAATTTTTACTGCCTCTACGGGAGAAATAATTGGGCTTGTGGTTTCTGACTTGGCGATGGCGGTTAGAAATCCTGCTTTAACATATGCGGCTTCATCTACTCCGGGGGGGATTCTTTCTTGAAGTAGGTATAATAATTCTTCTGTTTTGTCTTGTGGGGGATTTTCTAATATTTTGCATAATTCTGAGGCTTCTTCGGCGTTGAGAGGTAGAGGAGGGATTCCGAGTTTTTCTCTTTCTGCTGCTTGTTTATAATATGCTTCTAGCATTTATTTTTTCTCCTATAATTGCTTTTGACATCAATTTTTTTTGTGTATTGTCGCTACCTTTTAAATTGAAGGTGTTAAACCTATGGTATTGCATTTTTTTTTTAACTAAAAATTCTTATTTAATTTTTAAGATTGTGTTACTTTTTTTAACTTTTACGGATATAAGTGTTAGCTAGTAATTCCTTGAGAATTTGATGGAATTTTCTCTGGATTTTTCTCAAATCATAGTTTTTAATAATCGGAGATTAATGTTTATTCCAAGGGGTTTAATATTTATTATGCAGGTATTTTTATTATTGAATTTTCCATAGGTTTTGATCTTTTTTTAATTTCTAAGATTATTTCCTCAATTTTGCCAAATATTAATCTAATACTGTTGTTTAATCTTCATTGCATTTTTCTATAAACTGATACCTCTAACTTATTTCAAACTCAATATAAGTTTTGTTGATGGTTAAAATTCAAAATTTCAAAGGGATGGTATATTCGGTTTAAGATTGTTAATTGTTTCTAGTTAAACTTCCATTGCTATAAAATAATGTAAATATATTGACATTATATCGAAAATGAAATAATCCCGCAACTTCAGAGGTTACAATAACTGCAACCCAGAATTAAACCAAAATCATTAAATAGATTTCGAGCGAAAATAAATACAATTTATTAATTACCTAAAAAACCTTAAAGATGGAAAAAGAAACAAAGCAGAAACAGCAAAACTTTGGCAAAAAAATACTAGAAATTATCGAAAAGATAGGCAATAAATTACCGGATCCTATCACTTTATTTTTCCTATTATCACTAGGAGTAATCATCATTAGTGCCATAGCAGCAACACTCAATATCTCAGCCATACATCCGGGCACAAAAGAAACTATTAAAGCAATATCTCTACTTTCAGCTGATAATATTCGCCGAATTTTTACCGAAGCTGATGACAATTTTGCCACTTTTCCACCACTAGCTACAGTATTAGTAGCCATGTTAGGCGTAGGAGTAGCAGAAACCACAGGGTTACTATCAGTATGCTTGAGAAAATTAGTATTAATTGCTCCTAGTAAATTAATTTGCCCAGTGGTTGTTTTTGCCGGTATCATGTCTAATCTTGCCGCAGATGCAGGATATGTGGTTTTAGTGCCATTGGGTGCAATTATTTTTCTAGCATTTAATCGCCATCCTTTAGCGGGTTTAGCCGCAGCTTTTGCAGGGGTTAGTGGTGGATTTAGTGCGAATTTATTAGTGAGTGGTATCGATCCTTTACTTTCAGGTTTATCGGAAAGTGCGGCACATTTAATCGATCCGAATTACCAAGTTTTGGCTACTTCTAATTATTATTTTATGGCTATTTCTACCTTTATAGTTACTGGGATGGGGTGGTTAGTTACAGAAAAATTTATTGAGCCGAAATTAGGAAGTTATGAAGGTGAAGTAGAGTTAAAAATGGAGCAACTTACTTTAGCAGAGAGTAAAGGATTGCGTTGGGCTGGATATGCTTTATTAGCTTTTGTTGCTTTTATTTTAGTCATGGTTTTACCTCCTGAAGGAATTTTAAGGCAACCTGAGACTTTTACTATTATTCCTTCGCCATTTTTAAATGGGATTGTTTTTATTATTGCCTTGGGATTTTTTATTCCAGCCATATTTTATGGTATAGCTGCTGGCACGATTCATAACGATAAAGACGTTGCTAAAGCTTTAAGTGTATCTATGTCTTCCATGGGATATTATATTGCTTTAGCTTTTATTACTGCTCAATTTATTTCTTATTTTTCTTGGAGTAATTTAGGGGCAATTATGGCAATTGGAGGAGCTAATTTTTTACAATCTACAGGATTTACAGGATTACCTTTGTTATTAATGTTTATTATTGTAAGTCTAGTAATTAATCTTTTTGTGGGATCTGCTTCTGCTAAATGGGCAATTATGGCACCAGTTTTTGTTCCTATGTTAATGTTATTAGGGTTTTCTCCCGAATTAACTCAGACAGCTTATCGTATTGGGGATTCGACTACTAATATTATTTCTCCTCTGTTACCTTATTTTCCTATTATTGTTGCTTTTGGACAAAAATATCAGAAGGATTTGAAACTTGGTACATTAATATCTCTCATGATTCCTTATTCCATTGCTTTCTTTTTAGGGTGGTGTGCTTTATTTATAATCTGGTTTTTATTTGGTTTACCTTTAGGTCCGGGTGTTGAATTAACTGTCTAGTTATGGATGATTAATTTTAGATCATTAATTTTAGTTATAAAATATTAACCCATATCAAATAATAGAAATTCTGCATCATTAATTCCAGTAATCACCAGATTATTTTCTTCAGTAATACCAACCCCATCACCAGACTTAAGCTTAAAATTGTTTAATTCTAAAGAACCTTTAACAACTTGTAACCAAGCATGACGTTTATTCCCAAGATTATGAGTAACTGATTCACCTTGTTGTAAGATACTGGCATATAAGTTGACATCCTGATGAATCACCATCGATCGATCCCTACCATCAGGAGAAACCAACAATCGAAGGAAACCCTTTTTCTCAACATCAGGGAAATATTTTTGGTCATAACTAGGCTTCAACCCCTTTTGATAAGGATAAATCCAAATTTGTAAAAATCTAACATCATCAATATTAGAATAATTAAACTCACTATGAAGAATACCAGTTCCAGCAGAAATTAATTGAACATAACCTTTTTTTATAATAGAAACATGACCCATACTATCCTTATGCTCTAAAGAACCCTCAAAAACATAAGTAAGAATTTCCATATCTCTGTGCCCATGAGGAGGAAAACCCTTTCCAGCGGTAACTCGATCCTCATTAATCACCCGAAGATTGCCAAAACCCATATAATTTGGATCATAATAATAACCAAAAGAGAAAGAATGCTTAGAATTAAGCCACCCAAAATCAGCGATTCCTCTATCTTCCGAATAACGTAATGTAATACTCATCAAACTTTCCTTCAAAGATTTCCTACTTATATCAATTTTAAATACAATGGTTTAAAATGACAATATCATCTTTAATTTACACATTGTCTCCAAAAAAAAGACAAAAAACCTAGATAACATGGATAAATTTGAAAGTATCAAAGCATTCACCAACGTAGTCACAGAAAAAGGATTTGCAGCAGCAGGCCGAAAAATGGGATTATCAAGGGCAGCAGTTAATAAAATGGTAATTAACCTAGAAAATAGCCTAGGGATTCAATTACTCAATCGCACCACCCGACAAGTTACCCCCACTCCCACAGGATTAGCCTTCTACCAAAGATGCGTCAACATTCTCGCTGACTTAGAAGAAGCAGAATTAGCCGTTTCCCAACTTCAGGAAAAACCAAAAGGAATTTTAAAAATTAACGCCCCAATGTCTTTTGGCATTAAACATTTAGCCTCTGCCGTGGCTGATTTTATGACACAATACCCTGACTTAAAAATCCAATTAACCTTAAACGATCGTTTTATCGATCCCATAGAAGAAGGATATGATATCACTATACGCATTTCCCAACCCCCAGAATCTCCCAACTTAATTGTGCATACTTTAATGAAAATGGAAAGAATATTATGCGTTTCTCCTCTTTACATAGAAAAAAATGGCATACCGAAGAATCCAGAAGAACTAAAAAATCATACTTGTTTACACTACGGATACTTAGCAACAGGGAATAAATGGAAATTAAAATCTCAAGATAAAGAATTTTCAATTAATATAAATAGTAAATTTTGTTCTAATAATGGAGAAGTCTTAAAAGAAGCTGCCATAAAAGGATTAGGAATAGCAAATTTGCCGATTTTTATCATAGAAAAAGAATTACAAGAAGAAAAATTAACCATAATTCTCCCAGAATATCATCCCCCAGAGATATCAGTCTGTTTGCTTTATCCCATTAACCGCCATTTATCAACCAAAATCAAACTATTTACCAATTTCATACAACAACGTTTGGCAATATAATATTATTTATTTTTATTTTAAACAAAACTAAGCTAAAAAATCAAATAATAAATCAACCAAAAATTGAAAAATTCTAATCAAAAAAGTAAAAATGAATTTTACAAGATGAAAAGTATTCCTTCTTTTTTATCACTTATTAAATATAAAACATTACTCATTGAGATTTTCCGTATCAACTTTAAAGATTCCAACAGACTCTTGTAATTTCTCACCCAATTCCACAGTTTCTTGAAGAGAACTAGAAACCTGACGAGAAGAATCAGAAGTTAACTCAGAAACCTTAGCAATTTCCTTCATCAAATTAGTCACCTTATCCGAAGTCTCATTTTGAGAAACCGTTGCTGTAGAAATCAACTGTAATAAATCATCAATTTCCTCAGAAACTTGGACAATTTCTTGTAAACTCTGCTTAGTTTGTTCCACCAAGCGAGTACCTTCTACCACTTCAGACGTACCACGTTCCATGGCTTCCACCACCTCAGAAGTTTCTTCTTGAATATTTTCCACAATCTTTTGAATATCCTTAGTAGCAGCCGCCGACTGAGCCGCTAATTCACCAACTTCCTCCGCTACCACCGCAAAACCTCTACCCTCTTCACCCGCTCTTGCCGCCTCAATACTGGCATTAATAGCTAATAAATTAGTTTGGAGGGCAATTTGGTTAATCAGAGAAATTACCTTAGAAATTTGTTGCGAAGATTCACCCAAGCGTTTAACTTTTTTAGCCGTTTCTGACACCGTCGATCGTAACTGCACAATACTATCCACCGTACTATCCATCGCTACACCACCATTACGAGCAGTATGAGAAGCTTTTTTTGCAACTTCAGCAGCAGCAGTAGCATTAGAAGCCACATCTTCAATAGATTTACCCATATTTTCCACAAAATCCAACATCCGTTGAATTTTTTTCGCTTGTTTTAGAGATTCATCAGCCAAAGAACGCATAGCCTGTTCATCTTGTCTCAAAGATACATTCACTTGAGAAGTTGATTCTTTAACACGAGCCACAATTTCTCTCATACTCTCAATAATGGCATTAAAAAAGTCAGCCACAATACCTATTTGTCCAGCACTAATTTCTGCTCTTACAGTCAAATCTCCGCTAGAAGCTTCTTCAACTTCAGTCAATAGTTGTAATAATTCCCGTTGAAGTGATTCATTCTGTTCTCTTTGTCTTTTGGCTTCTAGTTCTTTTTGTTCTAATAAACTAAATCCACTCATAGCTAATCCTAAACGTTGAGCTTCTTGCTCTAAATAATCAATCTCAAATTCTTCCCATTTACGAAAATCTTGACAATGGTGAGCAATTAATAAACCAAATAAATTTTCACCTGAAATAATTGGTACCACTAAATTAGATTTTACATCCAATTTTATCAATAAGTCTAAATGTTCAGAATGCAAATTTGCTTCAAAAACGTTATGATTAATCACAACTCTTCTTTCTTTATATTTTTTAATTAAAGCTTCTGGAATGCAAGCATCTTTTAAATCCAGTTTTAAAGCACTTAAGATAGGACTTGATAAAGCCTCTGCTGCAATATAACCACTCAAATCAGGATTAAAGCGATAAATCACAACCCTATCTGTCATCAATGTTTCATTTATTTCCTCTAAAAAATGGTTTAAAGGTTGAATCAATGAATCCAGATTACGAGTACTAGCAATTTTTGTTATCAGTCTATCCCGTTTAGCTTCCTTTAAACGAGCTTCAATACTGGATTCTACACTAGCTACCATTTGATTCATTTCTCTTGCCAGAGTTCCTATTTCATCGCTACGTTCAATAAATTCTTCTACTCGTAAACCTTTTTCACCCGATCGAACTTTTTGAGCAAAGCGAGCAATGCGATTAAGAGGATAAGAGAAAGAATTAGCAATAAAAGGAACTACCAAAAAACTAGCTAAAATAAGAATAGTAATACCAATTCCATAACCAGTGAATGCAATTTTTCTAAGAGTATTATCAATATCCGTCTGAGGTTTACCTACATGAATCATTCCTATAGGTTTTTCTTGGTTTTCTTCACTAACACGATAGATTGGTAAATATCCTGTTAAATATTGTGTCCCAAGAATATTATTATAACCAATAAACTCTTCCTCTTGATTTAAAACTTTATCTGCCACTTCAGGAGGAGTTTGTGTGCCAATTGCTCTAGTTTTCCCATCTAAATAGGGGATATTTGTACTAACAAGCCAGTTTTTAGCAAAAATACTTGCAGTAGAATTACTCTGGGTTTCTGTAGCTTCATCCACAACTTTGAATAATTGATCCACTATTGTGTAATTACGATTAATTAAATTCCCAACTATAGTTGCACCGATTATTTTCCCTTGAAGTTCAATAGGTTCAACAGCAATGATTAATAAACCAGCATTTCCATTATCTATAGCAGGATCTTGTTGTTCTTCTGTCGGTGAATTTTCACTATCTTGATCACGTATTTCAATTTTTGCTTGTTCTTCTAATCCCAAACGTTGCAGATATTCGCCTTTTAACAATTCAAATCCTGAGAAAGACTTCCCATTTTCTAATGCTTCTCTAACAATTTCAATATCATTTAATTTAATTCCAAGAGGTAAAGATAATTTTTTATATTCTCCCTCAGATTCTTCTCCTTCACGTTGTGATCTAAGAAGACGAGGCGGTTCAGAAAAATCTTGATTAATAATTTGAATATCCTGAGCAATTGTAGAACCGTTACTATCTAATATTAAATAAAAGCTATCGCTATGAAATTCTTCCAAAGACTCACTAAGAAATAGCCCCATATTATCATTAGAATTTAGAAGTGTTGGGTTAATTTGAGAATGTTCTATAAATTTTCTAATTAATTTTGCTTTTTCATGAATATTTTTTTTCTTGATTTTTATCTTTGCTTCTAAAGCATTTAATTGAATTTGCAATTCTTCCTCTAAAATATTGTGAAAATTAGCTTGAGAAAGTGCCACAATTCCTTGAGTCACAGCAATCACTGGTATAGAAATACCGCTAATTAAGACTACTGTCAGTTTAGTACGAAAGTTCAAGTTATCCCAACATTGACGAAATTTACCAATGAGAGAAATTTGTTGTTTTTGAGACGATTTAATTCGAGGAGAAATGTTTTTTTTGTATCGATTAGAATTAGATATTAATTTTTCTATAGAAGTAGTACTTTCTGATGGACTAACTTTTAACTGTTTATTTTCCTTTTCAAATTCTGATTCAGATTGATTTTTATCATACATTTTAAAAAATACCTTAAATTATACTCTTGAAAAGACAGTCCCATTATAGCCCATTTATCATCATGAGTATATCATATCAAATCAATGTTTTTATTAAAACCAAAATTGTATTGGTATTAGCAATTCTTAGAAAGAGTTTAAGTTATTTTAATTTTTAGGTAGGCAACTAACATATTGATAGGTATATAACAACAATTTCAATGTCTAGATAAAATATATTCCACAAAAACATATTTTATAGCTCAAAAATTATAACAACTAATTATTGAAATATACTAGTTAAAAACAAACATAAGCTTATTATCATATTTTTTATTATCTATTTTAGATTAAATTATTTAATTTTTTACTATAGTCAACTTTATTTCTTAATTTTAAATTTTAAATTAAATAAGGATCAACTTATAAGTTATTATCAATTCTTGTTAATTAATCATGACTCAATTTATGATTTTCAAAGAATTAATCCTCATAAATTACTTAAGCAGCTTGTGGTTCTAAAATTTTAACTAACTCTTTAATTCCTTTCTGTAATCTTCTAGTAACTGTCATAGGACTAATCCCCATCTGTTTAGCAGCTTCTTTTCGTGGCAATTCTAATAAATAAACACATTCAATAGCAGTTTTAGTTTTTTCTTCAAGTAGGTTTATGGCTTGGAAGATTTCTAAATTCTCTTCTAAAGATTTTTGCAACTTATCAGAATTAGGATCTGCTAAAATTTCCGAAAAAGTAGTATTAGAATCAGTTAGTTGAGATATTTTAGCATCCAAACTTACCATAGTTCTATTTTGCAAAGCCAATTTACATTCATTCCAATCCAATTCTGATACTCCAAGAGCCTTAATCAATTCATTTTCTGTGGGGCTTCTCCCTAAACTAACAGTTAAATTTTTATATGCTTTTTTACCCTTAGCATAAAGTTCCTGCCATTTACGGGGAATTTTCATAATATTAGCCTTATCTCGAAGGTAATGGAGCATTTCACCACGAATATAGGGCATAGCAAAAGAGCTAAAAGCAAAACCTCTGTGAATATTAAATCTCTCTATTGCTCTAATTAAACCAAAATAGCCAATTTGTTCTAAATCTTCGTAAGGCTCCGAGCATTTTTTCTGGATTTGATGAGCTATTTGACGTACCAAGCCCGCATTAATTTGCACTAATTGATTGCGGATTGTAATGGATGGAGATTTAGAATATGCTAGTAAAAGTTGTTTATTTTTTTGATGTAAAGATTTTTGATTCATAAATTTATTTGTTTTAAATAATAGAAAATTCAACCAATCCTCTATATAGATATTTTCTTTTTAAAAAAACAAATTTACTATCGATTGTTCCACGGAAATTTAAGCAAAAATTATGATTTTATCAGGATAAATACGCAAGTGTAGTATTTTGCTAGTAATATCTTCTTATCGAAGAAGACTTAGGAGATGAGGAGGTTGGACAAAAATTCTCAGATGAAGAAAATATAAAACTATGGATAATAATAAAGGAAAAATTGATTTCGTAATTATTCTTAAATTATGTTCCGAAGAAAATTAGTACGGAGGCCCGTACATTAACGAGATTCTTTAATTCGTTATAATTATTATTAACCAAAAGGAAAAACTCAATAACAATAAACTCAAAAACATTATCGAAAAAGATAGAAAAATTATGAGTAACACAAGCAACTTTAGAGAAGCATTACGTGAAGCAAAAGGACAACCATTATTAGGCCCTAATGTTATTAGTAACGCTCTTCCTTATCTTGGTGGAGGGTTAATCTTAACAGCAGTAGGTGCATATGGTGGTTTAGGTGTAATTAATTCCAACCCACAAATATTCATGCCTACGTTTTGGATAGCCATGATTGGTGAATTAATCCTTTTCTTCGTAGCTCGCAACATTGCTGAAAAAGGCAACAATGCCACCGCATTACCTCTATTAGCAATTTATAGTCTTCTATCAGGTTATACCATCAGTGGGATTCTCTTTGTGGCCCTAAGCACCGCTGGTGTTGGTATACAAGGAGTTGGAATTGCCGCTCTTAGTTGTGGTGTGACATTTATTGCCGCCCGCAATATCGGTTCCAACCTCTCTGATAAAGATGGTATAGCACTTACCCAAACAGTACAATTAGGTGTAATTGCCTTAGTTATCGTATTATTTGGCCAGCTAATCTTTTCTTTCTTTGGAGTTTATACTCCTAGTTGGTTGGAAATCGGTATTTCTGGTATTGGTGTGCTTTTATTTGCTGGTGCTGCTGTAGTAGATTTTTATATCCTACCTCGCACTTACAGAAATGAGCAATATTTACCAGCCGCTCTTTCCATGTATTTGACTTATATCAATTTGTTTATCTTTATCCTACGCCTACTTATTGCTTTAAATGGTAGAGATTAAATAAGATCGTAATAACTAGAAAGTATCTTTTTAACTAAATTTTAACTCAATTTTATAACAATTCCCCATCACTACCTAGATGGGGATTAATTTTGACAAATAAATTTCCTTATCCTAAATCCGGTTATGAAACAAGCTTTATTGGCGAGGGATAATACCAATTAATTTGTCTTTAATGATGATAGATTTAAAGCTATCTCCTACCTACTGATTCTCAACCCAAAACCATCTCCCAAGTCCATCCTTGTCAACCGTTGACTTCCGCCTCTGCGTAAGCAGAAGTTACCCTTGTCTCCTCTTCACCTAAGTCTATCATACTTTTGGAAAAGTGATATAATTCCCAATTCTGGCTTAATCAAGAAGTCTAATAATATTAGCTTATCCATCCACCAAAAGAGAGTAATTTACCTTATAATCAAACAATGTAAAGAATTGTTAAACAATCCCTTGGGAAATTAATTAACTATGAGCGAAGCAGAATCAACATCAACCACCACTCCAACACCAAGCACAACTCCAAATATAGACGAACCCAAATTTGGATTTAATGAATATGCAGAACGCTTAAATGGTAGAGCAGCAATGATTGGGTTTTTCCTCATGATATTAATAGAATATCTTACCGGACAAGGATTATTAAACTGGCTAGGTTTACAGTAAAAATCTATCTCGTAGGATATGGGGTTAATCTCCTCCCTAAAATTAAATGGTGAGGGATCCCCGACAAATATCAAATAAAACAATTCCCAGTAAAATTTCGGATGAGATATAATAGAGGTAAAGACAAATACCCTAAAATTAGCTATAAACAAAAGCAAAAATACAAACTGATGAACATTTCATTCCCTAGATTTTTTAAGTCAGCTTATCGTAAAGAACCAATCTCAAGTTTCATCCTCACTATCGGAACAGTAAACGCCGTAATGGGAGGAATTGGTGCAAAGTGGACTTTGTTATCATTTGGAATCATTTTAGTATTAATGGCAATATTAGTTCGTTGGTTACAAATCCAACAAGCAGAATCTATCCAAGAAAAAAAATCATCAAGATATCTTCTACCCCCAACTTCATCTCAAGCACCATTACCAATATTGATGAGCAAAAAACATCGTCGATGAAAGTGTCGATAAAATAATGACAAAATCAGCACTTCAAAATCAATTTCTCAATACAAAATCTCTTGAAATCAAATATCTCAAAATTGGTGAAGTAGCAAAAAAAAGCAATTTACCAATTAAAACAATTCGTTACTATGAAGAAATAGGATTACTAAAACCTTCTGTTAAACGCTCCCCATCCAATAGTTATCGCTTATTTGATGAATCAGTTTTTAATCGTCTAGCATTTATCAAACGCTCTCAATCTTTAGGATTGAGTCTTCAAGAAATCAAAGAAATATTAATAGTTCGGGATACAGGAAAAATTCCCTGTGGCATAGCTAAACAACTCTTAACCCAAAAACTTGAAACCATTAATCAACAAATAGAAGATCTTGGGATCTTAAAATCTGAGTTACAACAAATTCTAATAGGATGGAAACCAGTATCTTCTATCGAAAAACAAGATCCTACTATTTGTCCTAATATTCAATCTCATATTCAATCAAGTTAACTTCTTCACTGGTTAAAACCATATTCAAAGAAACTTTTTTTCGACATAATTTAGAAAAGTTATATATTTATAAGAATTAATAAATATTTATTCACTCCATTTCTCCCCTTTCTGTCATTCTTGCCATTCATTTAGCTAAGTATAAATCATGCAAAATAAAATTTATAGCCTTGGAATACATACAACAAGCCCTGAATTAGGACTTTCTATTAGTAATTTTGCAGAAGATACACGCTCTCAAACATGGGAATTAGGATATGACTTATCCAATAGCCTACATCAATATCTCCAGGAAATTATTCATCCTCAAACATGGAAAGATTTAAAATTTATAGCCGTTGCATGTGGACCGGGAGGTTTCACTGGAACTCGCATAGGAGTTGTAGCAGCCCGCACTTTAGCACAACAATTGGACATACCATTATTTACAATTTCTACATTAGCAGGACTCGTATGGAGTAAAAAAGATAATTATATTAGTATTAATTACAATCAAGAGTGTGAAAAAATAAGCTTAGCAGTAGAGATGAAAGCTAGTAGAGGACAGTTATTTGTAGCAATATTTGAGGTAAATTCTTTAGGGTTAAGTTATATTTTGCGTGATACTGTTATGAAACCTGAAGATTGGCAGGAAAAATTAGAAAAACTAGACAAAAATCCTGAAAAAAAATATGAATTAATTAGAGCATCAACTAATTTAGGATGGACAGTAGATAGTATTCTTGCCTTAGCACATCTTAATTGGCAGAAAGGATTACGCCCTAATTGGTATGAAGCTTTGCCTTTCTATGGGCAACATCCTATAGAATAAGATTTTTAAATAAAAATTTGATATAATCTTGTTTTAATAGTGATAGATATTGAAGAATAAGATGGGGAGAATTGGGGAATTGGGGAATTATAGAGATTGGGGAGATTGAAAGGAGTGGAGAGGAATGGGGAGAATTGGGGAATTGGGGAATTATAGAGATTGGAGAGAATTGGGAGATTTGAGGATGTTAGTGGGAATGGGGGAATGGAGAATGGGGGAATTATAGAGATTGGGAAAATTGGCAAAGATTGGAGAGATTGGGAGATTGGAAAAGATTGGGGAGATTGAAAGGAGTGGAGAGGAATGGGGAGAATTGGGGAATTGGGGAATTA
>JANQIW010000144.1 GCA_028281945.1 Prochloraceae cyanobacterium PL24a_bin.78 | reverse complement strand
TTAAATTTTAAACTTACTTTTTTTTATTTTTAGATATAGTAATTTCTTTATTGAGTTATAAAATTTTTCGATTAAATAGCCAGAATCGAGAAATTTATTTTGATTGATATCAAACATAAACAAAATATTTTTAATAAAATTTAAACAAGAAGTTAAAAAATTTTCTCCTTGATTATTTGTTCACTCCTAAGTGAATAAGCTGATTAATAACTACTATAGCATAAATTGAGAAAAATAAATGATAATTATTAACAAATTTAAATTTCTAATTTTTTAACTCAGATTTTAGATGATGATTATTCTAAGATTTAGAGAAAAATAGGTTTTATTTTAATTTAAGTAGGATTTGTGATTAAATTGTGATTTATGAAAATATTAAAATTAAACTAGATATTAAAATTAAACTACCAACTCAATAGATTTTGATCCTATCAAGTTTTATGTTTATCATGTATTACCAAAGGTCATTGCCCATTTCTGAAATGATTTGATTAAATCTCAATGAACTTCAAATCATTCCTAAATGCAGCAATACCTTAAGCCTATTATACTTCAGCAGCAACTTTAGTTTCAGACGCAGTCAATTTCTCATATGTTTCGCGCATTTTAAGACCAACCAAAACTTGGAATAAACCAGTACCATTATTAGAACCGGGGTATTCTTTATGCTTAAGAATTAACTCTGTCATTTCACCATAGAATTTAGTTCCAGTCTTGCTAAGATGACTTTCAATATAGATCATTTCTTCAAGGTTATCAAATTCACCATCAACCTCTAGAATAGATACTTCATTACCCATATAAGCATCAGGACCATAGTATAATTTAATACCAGGATAATTACAAGTTAATTTACGACCACAAGGACGCCAATCGATAGTAGAACCTTCGTCAAATAGATAAGCAGGTTCAAAATGTTCTACACCTTCTTTTTGGACTAAACGAACTCGAAGAATCTTATAATTCTTATCTTTTTCTTCTAAGTCATCTTGTTTAATTAACTGAGTTGGTAGAACTTGAATAACTACATCAGCATATTGCTTTTGAGGTTCGATGTAGGCTGTAAAATCAGGTTTTCTGGCATTAATAGAAGCTAGAACATCCTCGTAAGTATGACCTCTTTCTGCCATATCTCTTTGAATTTTCCAGTTAACTTTTACGCTCTCATGAATATCAAGATAGACACCAAAATCAACTAATTCTCTCACACGTGAATCATAGAGAGGGTGAAGACCTTCAATTACAATTACTTTATTGGGTTCGATTCGCTCTGGGGGATCTAATTCTCCAGTTTCGTGGTTATAAATAGGCTTATCAATTGCCTTACCCTCTTTAAGAGCTTTAACTTGTTCATACATTAAATCAAAGTTGTTAGCCTTAGGATTTAAAGCAGTAACTCCAGCTTTTTTTCTTCCCTTGCGATCGAGACTATGATAATCATCCAAACAAATAACCGTCATAAACTCTTCACCAAAGAGATCAATTAATCGGCGTAAAAAAGTAGATTTTCCACAACCAGAATCTCCTGCAACTCCTATCAAAACCACTCTACCTAAATCAGTTGTCATAATTTCCCTCGCGTTTGAAAAATGTTTTTTAACTTTATAGTATTAAGCAAGCATTAATTTTAGCCTGCGATTAATGGAGCCTGGAAACCAAGAATCCATTATTTAATAAGGATTACTTTAATTCCTAGAACCTTGTTATTGTTCTTTAATTTCAAGCCGTAATATAAAAATTTTCGTAAAATATACGACTTGAAAAATGATTGTACCAGAGTGTAATTAAAACAACAAGGGGAGTTAAAAAGAAAATAATCAAGGCTTGTGTCTTTATGCTAAAGCTTAACGGGCAAAAATGGTGAAGAAAAAATAAAAATGATTGAAAATTAACAGAAAAGAGAAATTCATTTAGTTTTAAATATCCTAAGAGACTTCGGAAAGAACAGACAGGGATAATAGCAAAGTTAAAGACGTTATTAGAGTTTATAAGATTAACAAAAACATGAGCTAAGATAATGTGACTTAACAAAAGCTATTGAACCATGTACACAACAAAACCAGTGGCAACATCTGCCAATAATACAGAATATGGAGACCGTCTGTTTATCTACGAAGTAAAAGGACTATGTCAAAGTCCTGATATTGATAGTTTAGAATGCCCAATACGTCAAAGTGGAACCAAATTTATTACAGTCCCCTACAAACGTATGAACCAAGAAATGCGAAGAATCAATCGCATGGGGGGCCAAATTGTTAGTATCAAGCCCATGGGGGCATCACTTCCATTAGGGAATATAGCAACACCAACAACAGAAAATCAAAACGGAAAATCAATGACTCAAGCGAAAGAAAAAGTAAAAGTACCAGTTAATATCTACAAACCAAAAAGTCCTTTTATTGGAAAATGTCTAAGCAACGAACCTTTAGTACAAGACGGGGGATCTGGTATTGTTCAACATTTAACATTTGACTTATCTGGAGGAGATTTACACTATCTAGAAGGCCAAAGTATCGGCATCATTCCACCCGGAGAAGACAAGGATGGAAAACCTCATAAACTTAGACTATATTCCATTGCTTCCACTCGTCACGGCGACAATATGGATGACAAAACAGTTTCATTATGTGTAAGACAGTTAGAATATGATGATCCTAACACAGGAGAAAAAGTTTATGGTGTTTGTTCTAGCTATTTGTGTAATCTAGAACCCGGTTCAGATTTGGCCATTACAGGGCCTGTTGGTAAGGAAATGCTTTTACCAGATGATGAAGATGCAACTGTGATTATGTTGGCTACAGGAACTGGAATCGCTCCTTTCCGTGCATTTTTATGGCGGATGTTTGATGAGCTAGAGCGTCAAAAGAATCCAGATTATCAATTTAAAGGTTTTGCTTGGTTAATTTTTGGTGTTCCTTATACAGCTAATATTCTCTATAAAGAAAAATTAGAAGAAATGCAGGCTAAGTATCCTGATAATTTCCGTATTACTTACGCTATCAGTCGGGAAGAGAAAAAAGCTGATGGTAGTAAGATGTATCTCCAAGATCGAGTAGCTGAAAATAAAGAAGAATTTTGGAAGTTGATCCAAGATGAAAAAACTCATACCTATATGTGTGGATTGAAAGGTATGGAGCCTCCTATTGATGAAACTTTAACTACACTTGCTGCTGAACAAGGTGTGGATTGGAAGGAATATAAGAAGCAAATGAAGAAACAACACCGTTGGCACGTTGAAGTTTACTAAGCTTCGGTTTTATTTATATTTTTTTCTTTTCTTTTAGATTTTTCTTGATGGACATGGTTTATACTGTGTCCATTATTTTTTTGATAGAATAAAGATAATCCTAATTGAAGAGGAATTTTTTTACTGGTATTTTAAATTAAGATTAATAAAGATTTTGATAGGAAAATAATTATATACATATGGTCCAGAAATGCAATTCTTATTAAGAGTAATAAGTATTTTTATTTTAGTAATAATCTGTTTTGGAACTCCAGCCCAAGCACAATTTCCTTTACTAAGAAATTTCAATTTAGAAGTTAACAAAATTATTAATCCAAATTCTAATAATCTATTGGCTTCTGATTGTATAAGATTAGATGGTATTTGTTTATATTCAATTGCTGCTTTAGAAACTGATATATCTACAAGAGTTGGTGAAATTCAAGATAATTTTATGGTTATTGAAGAAGCATACTTTATGAGTAATAGACAAAAAATTAATATTTACCAGCAAGAAATAGGAAATATAATTGATATTTATGTAAGGATTGACTCCGAAGAATTTAGATTAATGACTGTTACTCCTTTAGATGCAGAAATTGTTGGTTCAGATATTCAAACAAGAGCCAATGAAATTATTCAAATAGTTGAAAGGAGTTTGAAAAAAGCCAAACTAGAAAGGCAACCAAAATTTTTATTACGACAAGGGTTAATAGCTATAAGTATAACGGGAATAGTATTGTTAGCAAATCTATACTTTTCTAGGAAGATAACTAAGTTAAAGGAATCAAAACAGGTTTTAACGGCTTCTAAGAATCAGTTATCTCAATTTATTTTAGTTCAATTCAGCAAAAATCTAAATTTAAATATTAATGAAATTAAATATCGCCTCCTACAACTTGGTCAAATAGTAACTTTGATGGGAGGAACGTTAATTATTTTAGGTTTGTTTCCTTATACAAGAATGGCACAAACCTTCATTATTTCTATCATTAGAATTCCTATTAGATTAGGAATAGTTGGAGTAGCAACTTATTTAAGTATTCGATTTAGTTATGCCTTGATTAATAAATTTACATCTAAATTAGTAGGAGATATGGTTGGACCTGCCCCTGGAATTCGATCCCAATTGCGCCTTGCTACTATTTCTGGAGTGACTAAAAGCATTGTCACCATTACCTGTATTGCAGCGGGAATCATTATTGGCTTATCCAGCATTGGGGTAAATGTTGCTCCTTTATTGGCAGGTGCGGGAATTCTTGGTTTTGGTTTATCTTTGGCTTCTCAAAATTTGATTAAAGATGCTTTGAATGGATTTTTTATTATTCTTGAAGATCAATATGCTATTGGTGATGTTATCAATATTGGCAATGTTGCAGGATTGGTGGAAAATATTAATCTGAGAATTACCCAATTACGAGATGCTGAAGGGCGATTGATTACTATTCCTAATAGTGAAATTAGTATTGTGGCGAATCTTTCTAGTAAATGGTCAAGAGCTGACCTTAATATTCCTATTGCTTATGAAACGGATGTGGATTTGGCTTTGGATTTACTTGATAAACTAGCAACCACAATGTGTCAAGAGGATAATTGGTGCAATCAAATTATTGATAAACCTGAAATCTTGGGAGTGGATAAATTTGGCGATCGTGGTTTTATTATCAAAGTATGGATCAAAACCAGACCACTTCAACAATGGGCTGTTTCGAGAGAGTTTCGCCGACGAGTTAAAGTAGCTTTCGATGCCCAAGGAATTTATTTATCTTTATCCCAAGAAAAAATTTGGTTCCATGAAACTTCTTACAATCAAGTTCAATTTGAGAGAAAAAGTTCCTCAGAACCAGAAATTATTGATAATTAAATCAACCATATCTAGGAAACTATTTAATATTTAGTAATTTTCTAGATAGACAAAAGTAGGTAAAATTATTAGTAAGGATTGATTTCGAGAACTTCGACTAATTTTAAACTATCACTAGGTTTAAGAGAAAAACGACCTTTTTCTATATCTCTAATCCAACTTTGGCTTTTACCGATTTGTTCTGCCAATTTTCTTTGGCTAATACCTAAACGTTTCCTGGAACTCGCAATTTCTTCTCCACTTATATAAAGTGAATTTTGAGGTTGTTTTTTGTACTTAGTTTTCTTCTGTTTTTTGTTTTCCCATTTAGTTAGTTGTTTATCCCATTCTGGAGGCAATTCAAATTGAAGAATACGGGCTTTCATTAATAAATTCCATTTCCCACGTTTGAGAGTACTAGTAATACTATGTTCTTTAGAAGCATCATTAATCCAAAACTCAGCAGCTTCTTCTGCATCATCAGGAACATCTTGTAATTTAGACCATAAAGGCTGTATTTTGAAGGGATAAGTAATAGGATCGAAAACGCATTTTATTTGATAGCTATGAAGAACTTCTAAATCATTTTCAAATCGTTTTAACATATGTTTTCGTTTATCTGAATCTAAAGAAGCTTCTTGAACTTTTGCTTCTCCATAAGCAATATTCATTAATTTTGGAACAGTAATACGTTGCTGTCTGCCCATTTTACTTTTAAATATTAACCAAAGCATTATTCTTGCCGCACCTGTGTGTTGATGGCGAATAGTGGTGACGGTTGTTAACAAAAACTTTGGTAGAATACCATATTGATAAAAAGCAATGAATTTTTTATATCCTTGTTTATTGAGAAAATATTGAGACCATATTCCTGCTTTGATTTTAAAAGTCATGCCAACAAAATATTTGTAACCATGGACATCTTCTTGAAAGTGATTTTCAATATCAACTAAATGCCAAACCGGATCTTCTGGAACGGAAAATGATTGTATTTTGCCTTGTTGAAACCAATCAATGCTAACCATTAATTGACAAGCTTGTAGCACTATATTCTTAATTAAGGTTAATTTAGTTGCTTTGCTTAAATCTTTACGCTTCTCAAAACCTAAATATGCTTCGATTTGTTTGTTATCAATGAGAAATTCTTCTTCCCAAGGTTTTTCTAAAGCAGTGATAGAAGCAGCAAAAATTAAGTGTATACAAGCAGCACGAATATCTAAAGATTCAATCTTTTCAAGACCATCTGTAGCATCTAGGGCTTCAGGATTATCAGATAAAAGATCGTCAATCAATCGAAAAACAATTTTTCCTTTTCCTTGTTTAACATCCCGTTGAAAATAAAGTTTCCCTTCTTCATCAGTTTGCCAAGAAGCAAGAGGGCCACTTGCTAACAAATTACAGGCTTCCCATGTAACTATTGAAGATGAAATCGGGTTATTCTCCCCATTGGCAAAAAGATAATTAGTTGAGAGATCTACTGGTTCAGATTTATACCGGCCTTTTTTTGCGGGTAAAGGAAGAGGTAAACTATCTGGACAACTGGCAACACATAAAGGTTGAGAATTTTGATCTTCACATTCATTACATAAACCGGGCTCGATCCAATATCCGTGATTTTTGTCTTTTTGAATCGCATCATTCGGACATTTGGGCATACAAATACCGCAATCAAAACAGTTTGATGGAATAGTATAAGTCATTAATGCACCTACAGTGATAATTCTTTTTCATTAAAAATATATAAAGAAACCAACTCTACTTGAACTAGAAATATCTTCTTCGATCAAGATTAAATCTATTTAGGTTTCTCTTCAAACATAAACAATAATTAATATCAGTGAGCTATTAATATCTTAATTATTGTTCTAACAAGCAATTGTTTTACCTCTGACGTGAAATCCTTTTCAGGTTTTTAATTCCTATCGTTTTCTTACTTTCAAATATTGTTATAGACCAATATAACAGAATCTTTTTGGTTATTTTGTCAAATTTTATATATTTTATGAGTATTTAAGATAAATTTTATTTTTTTTTGAATGTCAGGAATTCCTAACAAAGTTGTTAAAATATAATAAAAATCTTTAACCAGATTACCATTAAATAGTATTGGAGGATTCAACTTGAGGAGAAAATGGGAGAATGGGGAGATTGGGGGAATGGGTGAATGGGTGATGGTTTTTACTTAGATGGTTTCCTTAGGAATGGGAGGAATGGGAGGATTGGGGAGACTTGGGAGAAAAATAGCGTATCTTAATTACTTATTACTTATTACCTATTACTTATTACTTAATCAACGATGGGGAGAATGGGAGGATTGGGGAGACTTGGGAGAAAAAGAGTGTATCTTAATTACTTATTACTTAATCAAGCCTATTACTTATTACTTAATCAAGGTTATACCAATTTTTTAAAATGATGATAGAGTTAAAAATATTAAAAATTAGTGGATTCTCAAGCAAAAATCTATCTCCCTTGTCCTCGCAAGTTCTCCCTTGTCTTCCTTGTCTCCTCCCCACCTTTGGCGTAGCCTCTGGGTAAGCAGAAGTCTATGCTACTTTTGGAAAAACGATCTTATATCCTGAAGGGAGGAATTCAGCAATTTTCTGCGAGAATCAAGAGCATTTTATTCATGAAAATATCAAATTATAGAGAGTTAATCATTTTAACTTTTATGATTATGATTATGATTATGATCAGGAGGATTTAAAAAATCAAGGGGTGACTCAAATCTAAATCCTGGTGAGGTATAATCTTTAGCAAGATATTCACTAGGTATAGTAGTTTGATGACCATCTCTGATAGCTGAGTAATGGGGAGAAAGGATTTCAATTCCCGCTTCATTACATTTATCTTGAAGGTTTTGATGTAATTCTGATTGAATAACTGAGATAAGATTTGACTTGTAAGTATAAATATTTAATTCATAACTAACATAAAAATCATTTAAACTAGTTTGTAAAACAAATGGAGCAGGTTGTGTAAGTACATTTTCAGTTGCTTTAGCAGCTTCTATTAAAACTTGATGAACTTTTCGCCAAGGCACATCATAACCTAAAGTAATTGTTATGAAAATGATGAGAGGCGTTTGGGATTCTAATACGGAAGCACTGTAGTTAACCATATGAGAATTGAGAACCATTGCATTTGGAATCGTAATAATAACATTCTTTTGGGTGCGAATACGAGTGACTAAAAGACTTTTTTCAATTACATCTCCTATGGTTTCGGAAATTTTTACTCTATCTCCTTCTTCAAAGGCACGAGTATATATTAAAATTATTCCTGCAACGATATTAGCAACGGCGGCTGTGGAACCCAATGAAACCAATACCCCTAAAAAGATAGATACTCCTTGAAAAGCGGGAGAATCAAATCCTGGTAAATAAGGAAAAACAATTACTGCTGTAAAAGATATAGTCATAAACTGTAACAGTTTATAGGTAGGATTAGCCCATTCTGGATAAAATCCTGGTAAGGAAATATTTCCATTACTTAATTCAGTAAAAATTAGTTTTAAAAATTTTATAAAATAGAAGCTAAATATAGATGTTAAAACAACTATAATGAGATTAGGAAGATATTCTATAAATCCATTCCAAGCATTACTAATTGTTTCTACAACTTGACTAAAAATATCTCTAGATAATTGTTTTGTCCAAGGAAAAAAGCTTAAAACTAGAGGGAAATAAATATACAGAATAGCAACATTGATTATCCACCGAATAATTCTAGCTAGGGCAATTATCATTCTCTTGATCTGTGCAGAGGTAAAAATTACCGAGTTTTGGATTCTAATTCCTTGAATTTGAATAATTTGCCCTTCATTAATTTGGTGATATATTTTAGGAAATATAATATTAAGAATCACAAAGAGAAGAATAGAAACTACTGTAGCAATTAAGGAATAAATAAAGGCAAATAGAATCTGTTTGGGATTACGATTTTCTCTATATTCGTTGATAGAATTTTGGATTTTTTGTAAGTATTGATTTGCTAAGATGTCTCCTGAAGTTCGAGCAAATTGAGCATCTTTATCTGTAATGGTAACGATTAATTTATTATTTAATATAATATTAGTATTATTTTCTTGCTTTTCTATCATGAACAAATCTGTAGAAATAGATTCATCTATAGCAATATTTTTAATTCTTTCTGAAATTGTTGAGGCTCTTTCTTCTGGGCTAAAAGAACCTACTTCAGCTTGAATTACAAATAGAGTTTCATTATCTAAAACTACAGGAAAACCATCAATTTTTTCGATGGTATTTGTTTCTTCTTGAGCAAAAACTACGGAGATTGAAATAATACTGATAATGGTAAGAATTGCTAGAGTTATAAAGGTTTTAATTTGTTTTGTCATGGAAAATATCCCCTTATTAAATAAGGTATACTATTGAAGTATAGCTAGGATTTAGGGTTGATTATTAGCTATTAAGAGGATATTTTAGGATCAATTTTTTTCTGGAAGAAAGCCTATTTTTTCAATGGGAAAAGGTATTTTAATCCCTTCTATTTGGTATCTTTTATGCAATCTTTTCAGAAATTCATGCCTGATTACAAGACGATCGAAATATTCTTGAATTCGTAAGTAAACAGTAAAATTAATACTAAAATAATCGAACTTATTATAACGTAAAAAAGGCTCATAATCTGGTACTCCTCCTTCGACTTGAATCATGGTTTCTTTAGCAACATCAAGAGTTATGATTTCTACTTTTTCGAGATCACTATCGTAACTAATGCCAACATCCACCGGGAGAATCATTTGACGATCTGGAAGACTATAATTAGTGAAAGTTGAAGAAATCAATTCAGAATTAGGGATAACTAGTAAATTTTCCGTAAGATCTTGAATTACTGTATATTTCAATTCGATATCTACAACATAGCCTTCTACTCCGTTGTTGAGTTCAATATAATTACCGGGTTTAATTTTTTTAGATGTAAGAATGTTAATCCCAGACATTAAATTAGATAGTGTCCCTTGAAGGGCAAGTCCAATAGAAACACCACCTACCCCAAAGGCAGTTAATAGGGGAGTAATTTCAATACCAATGGACTCAAGGGTAATTAAAATACCCATTGTAAAAACTACTACTTTAGTAATATATTGGAAAAGAGTAGTTAATTGAGCATCTTCATCATCTTTTTGAGTGAAAAGAATTAGAAAACCAATAGCTAATCTTGACACACATAACGTTACAGATAATAAGAATATTGCCAATAAAGCCCTTTTAAAAATGTCTCTAATACTATCATTGATGGGGATAGTGTTGGGTATAGTTGGTATGGCTAAATAAAATCCTCCTAAAATAATCCAAAGAGAACTTACTCCTTGAAGAGAATCTACAACTATTTTATAACCTGGCCATTTGAATTTTTCAGCAATCTTTTGTAACCTTGTAAGGCCTTTTTTTCTAAATTGAGAAGCTAGGATAAAACCAGCAATTACCAAGATAACTGGTACAGCATATCTGATAATTAAAAGAAATATTCCTATCTGATCTGAAAAATTTTCTATTCCTTTAAGAAATTCTTCCATTTTCTTTTTTATATTTTAACTAAATTTAAAATAATTATATCGCTTTATTTTAGGATGAATTTAAAGAGATTAGAAATTGTAACAAGATAATATTTAATGT
The DNA here is from genome assembly GCA_028281945.1 of Prochloraceae cyanobacterium PL24a_bin.78. GTDB lineage: Bacteria > Cyanobacteriota > Cyanobacteriia > Cyanobacteriales > JANQIW01 > JANQIW01. Next base: position 3,613 of record JANQIW010000144.1, on the reverse strand, counting down.
TCAATCCAGAGAAGGTTTTGATAAATCTTGATAAAAGACAAGGCTAAAGATGATAGTAACGGTAACGGCAACGGTAAAAGGAAAAGAGAAAAATTATTTTAAAATTTAAACAATGCCAACATTAATGTTAGTAATTCTCTAGAAATATCAATTTTTGCTTTTGTTAATTACTAATAAATCAAAAATTATTGGATTCTCCATAAATTCATCAGATAAGGTAAAATAGTTATCTATTGATTGTTTATTATATTTCTATGAAATTTGGTCAATGGCTTGGTTTGATAAGTTTGATAATATCTCTCTATATCATTTGGGAGATTAGGGAATTAATATTACTACTATTTACCGCAGTAATTTTTGCAACTGTACTTAATAGATTAGTTCGTTATTTAGAAAGATTTAAAATCAAAAGAAATTTAGCTATCGTCATTATTATTGCAGTTATTATACCTGGTTCTATTTTGTTTTTCTCTATTGTTTTACCACCTTTTATAGATCAATTTCAAAAACTTATAGAACAACTTCCTCAAGTATGGGAAACTATTCGTGTTGAATTAATGAAATTATCTGAAGAAAGATTTGAATGGTTACCTGCTCCTCCTACGGTAGCAGATTTAATTGTTCAAATACAATCAATTAGTACGGATTTATTCAGAACTTTTTTCGAGGTTTTTTCCAATTTTCTTACTGTTACTTTAAGAGTGTTACTGATTTTGACTCTAACTTTAATGATGTTGGCTAACCCGAAAATTTATCGTCGCACTTTATTGTTATTGTTTCCTTCATTTTACCGTCGTAGAGCGGATGAAATTTTATCTTTATCTGAAAATGCGATCGTCAGTTGGTTAGGAGGAATAATGATTAATTGCCTATTTATAGGTACTTTAAGTGGATTTGGATTATTAGTTTTACAGGTAAGATTGGTATTAGCTCATGCTTTATTAGCAGGAGTGTTGAATTTTATTCCTAATATCGGACCAGCTACTGGGGTTATTTTTCCTATTATGATTGCTTTAATCGATGCTCCATGGAAAATTATTCCCATTTTGATTTGGTATTTTATTATTCAAAATGTAGAAAGTTATTGGCTTACTCCTACTGTTATGGCAAAACAGGTATCTTTGTTGCCTGCTGTCACTCTTTTTGCTCAGATTTTCTTCACTACTATATTTGGACTTTTTGGTTTATTATTAGCTCTTCCTCTAACTGTTGTTACGAAAACTTGGATTGATGAAGTATTGTTTAAAGATATTTTGGATAGATGGGAACAGAATATATAATTTTTCTTTGATATAAAATATGAAAAGAATGGGATGAATTTAGTATATATTTATTTTTACTGTTTACTGGTTTACTTAATCAAATAATGGGGAGATAAATTATTGTTAATTGTATTCGAGAAAAGGATTTAAAGTATTTTCAATTACTTCTCTTAATTTTTTCCAAGCTATTTCTCCTTTAAATTTTTCCCAAAAAGAGGAAGGTTTCTTGTAATAATAAAGTTTCTCCTCCTCTAAATTGTAAACCACTGGCACTAAATACCAAGATAAATCTAGTTGGAAATCAAAAGGATTTCTTGTTTGAATTATGACTTTAGATTCTTGATTTAAACTATTAACAATCCCAATAGCAAAACAAATATTACAAGGCACTTTAGCATTAAATATCTGTTGAATATCAGAGGATGTAGTATTAACTTTTCCATATTCCAAACATAAACTAGAATATTTTTCTAGATTTTTATAAACAAAAGAAGAAAAATGAGAAACTAGAAAAAAAGCATCTCCTCTCATGGTAAATAACCCAAAAGGAAGCTCAAAATCTTGAATCTTAGCAATAAGTTTAAAATTTTTATTGTTAAAATTAACTTCTTTGTCTATCACAAAAGCACTTTCTTTGGTTAAATTTTCAGCAATTTTATCTAAATATCTAATTAATTTTTGATTGGTTTTAGTATCAGTTTTGGTATCAGTTTCTGACTCTAATACTGTAGTTTTTGAATCTGAAGAGGAAGAATTATTTTCAAGAGATTTAGGTTCAATATTTTTGAGTTTTTCTAATGCTATGGTACGTATTTTTTCAAGGGTTTGGATATTTTTATCCTTTAAGTTATATGGTTGACGTTGTTTGAGAATATAATTAATTAAAGCTATTAATGGATGATAATTTAAATTTTGAGTAGAAATTTCATAGTTGTTCAATTTATCTACTAATTTCAAACTAATTTCATTATTGGGCCAATAAAAATCAAGATTAGAATCATTAATAAAATTTTCTTCTATACCTGCGTTTTTTAAAAAAACTTTCTTTTCTTCAACAGTTACCATTCCCATAAATATATGGATAAAAATCTCTTGTAGATCATCTATATTATTTTTGTTTAAATTTAAAAATAGTACCATTGTTCTTTAAGATTGTTTTTAATAATCAAATAATAATCAATATCTATATTTATTGGTGTTATAAAAATCAATATTTGTCATGATAAAGGTTTTCTCTATAATATTTTCTCAATTATAATCCTAAAGTTTATAAATTCCTGTAATTAAACCTTGACAAACATCAGTCATAAAATCCAAATCCAAAGTATCAATGGTATCAGTTGATTTATGATAGTGAGGATTCCGTAAAAAAGCTGTATCAGTAACCATAATCGCCTTATAACCTCGATCCCAAAAAGGAGAATGATCACTGAATCGCGTTGCACGAACTAATTTTCCTTGATTAGGAACAAACAACCATTCACTGGGAATACCTAATTTCCTCTGATTACGACTAAAATGAATTAAATCTGGTATGGTAGAAATATTCCCAACAAAGGTAATAAAGTCACCCTTTGAAGGATAAAAGTACTTCAAAACTGGAGGATAAATTTGAGAATTGGTTTCTTTCGTACAATAACCCAACATTTCTAAAGAAAACATCAAACGCAAAGGTTGCTTTTCTTCCTTCAACTGGGCGGCATAAGCAGCACTTCCCAATAACCCGTATTCTTCCAAATCGAAAGCTACCAACCTCATAGGATATTGAGGAGGATTCATGGCAAATTCCCTCCCCAATTCCAACAATACTGCTACTCCACTAGCATTATCATCGGCTCCCGGAGAATTAGGTACAGCATCGAAATGCGCTCCGATTAAAATAGGTGGTTTATCTTCCTTTCCGGGTAGATTCAAAATCAGATTTTGATATATTTTGCCATCTTCTTGAAATTCATGTATGGAAACCTCTCCCCATTGTTGAAATTGCGATCGAATATATTCACGTACAAAAAAGTGGCCTCCAGAAGCCAGAAAAGGATCTCTTGGACGAACTATTTCACGAAGATGCTGGTAAAGCCGTTGTTTTTGTTCATTATGATTATTGATATTGTTATTTACCATGAGCAATCAATTCCTAAGTCTAGCTTCCTATTTAATTTTATTTTACTTTTCCTCCTTCTCATTCTCCCCAATCTCCCCATCCAAGATTTAAGTAATAAGTAATAAGTAATAAATAATAAGTAAATAAGATACACTCTTTTTCTCCCAAGTCTTCCCAATCCTCCTACTCTCCCCATTCCACCCATTCCACCCATTCTTCCCATTCTTCCTATACTCCCCATTCCACCCAT
>JANQIW010000143.1 GCA_028281945.1 Prochloraceae cyanobacterium PL24a_bin.78 | reverse complement strand
TGGCAAAAGCAATTATTTTGGCATTTTTAACATCAACAATCCAATATTCATCTATTCCTAATTCCTCATAAATAAGTCGTTTTTTTCCTAAATCATCAGACAAAGAAGTGTTAGCAATTTCTATTACTAAATTTGGTACAGGATATTCTTCTAAATTAACAACAGTTGTTTCCCAAGGAATTGTATCTGCTTGATCTCCAATATGATAGGATATATCTGGTTGAATTTCATAGCTTCCTTTTTTTCGATAGCTACAATTTTCATGTCCATTAAAAGGAATCTTATTAATAGCAGCAAATGTATCTATACCATAACTAATTAGATGATGATCTTGAGAGTGACTATAACCTGTAGGTGACATTTCTAACCTAAATTCTTCTTGATAATAATAACATTTTGCTTTGTCATAAATAGGGTTTTCAATAATAGAAATAAACTCATCCCAACTAACAGTAATCCAAGTATCTGTTGGTATTTTCTTGGCAATTTCTGTAGGATTTTCTGAAGAAGTTTCTGTTAGATATTCTGTTGAATTTTTAAGGGAAGTTTTTGTTTGTAATTGACTCATATCGTTTTTCTTTAATAGTGATAGACATTGAGAGGAGAATGGGGAGAATGGGAAGAATGGGGAGAATGGGTAGGATAAATTTTGGTTAATTATCCTAGATTTGGGATTTTTTAACTCTATCATTATTTTAGAAAATTGATATCATAGCTAATTAATTTTAAATAAAAAATAGAGTTTTTGCTAATCAAAATAAATGGATTTACGACTTACTTATTACTTATTAATTATTACTTAAAAAGGAGGTGCGCAATCATAACGCACCCAAAATATTGGATTAAAATTCACCAGCTAATGCCAATACGCAACGCTCGCAAATAATCGAATCCTCACTAGATTCACCCACACGAGTTGAATAATTCCAACAACGATCGCATTTTTCACCATCTGCCTTAATCACCCCCACAACAATAGATTCAGAGGAGAGATGATATTGACATTTTGTCACTTCTTCCAGGGAATCTTTCAACACCACCTGAGAAGCTAAAAACAGATAGCGCAATTCATCTACACGATTACCTTCAGTTAAAGTATCAATAGGATTAAAGGATTCCAATAACGATCGTAATTCATGATCCGAAGTATAGAGGAGAACTTTCCCATCTAATGAAGCCCCAATAGCCTTATCAGAGCGAGCTTTTTCCATCACCTGATTAACTTGATCCCGAATTTCACGTAATTTTTCCCATTTCATAGCCAATTCAGGATTGTGCCATTCAGACTTTACTTGAACCCAACCAGATTCAAATACAGACTTAAAACCAGTTTCATAGGGAATAAATTGCCAAATATCTTCTGCCAAGTGAGATAAAACAGGAGCAATTGCCTTAGCCAAATTCTCCAAAATTATAGCTAAAACAGTCTGACAACTCCGACGACGAAGAGAATCAGGATGGGAAATATACAATCTATCCTTAGCTATATCCAGATAGAAATTAGATAAATCCACTACACAGAAATTAAAGACTATTTGGAAGAAACGATAAAACTGATAATTTTCATAAGCATCAGTAATCTCATCAAATACTTCCTTACTTTTGTGGAGCATATACTTATCTAAAGTAGCAAATTTAGAAAAATCAACAGAATCTTTTTTAGGATCGAAATCATGTAAATTCCCCAATAAAAACCGAGCAGTATTACGAATCTTACGATAATTATCGCTTAACTGCTTAATAATATTAGTACCAATTAGGACATCAGAAGAATAATCTACTGAAGAAACCCACAAGCGTAAAATTTCAGCACCATAAGCAGGATCTTTTTTCTTATTATTTCCACCTTCAATAATCAGATTAGGATCGAAAACATTACCTTTAGATTTACTCATTTTCTCCCCTTTCTCATCTAACACAAAACCATGTGTTAAGACAGTTTTATAAGGAGCCACGCCATTAGTTGCCACACTTGTGAGAAGACTAGAATTAAACCAACCCCGATGTTGATCGCTTCCTTCCAAATAAATATCCACTGGATACTTCAAATTCTCCCTAGCAGAGGCAACAGCCGCCCAAGAGGAACCAGAATCAAACCACACATCCATGGTATCTTTACCCTTGCGATACTCTCGCCCATCGTTACGATACTTTTCTGGCAACAATTCCTCTACTGATAATTCCCACCAAGCATCGGAACCTTTTTCGGCAAAGATTTTTTGGACATGATTGATGGTTTCTTCTGTGAGTAATACTTCATTAGTTTCACAATCGTAGAACACAGGAATTGGTACTCCCCAATTGCGTTGACGGGAAATACACCAATCCGAACGTTGGGCCACCATTGGGGTAATCCGATTTTGCCCTTGTGGGGGAATCCATTTAACGGTGCCAATTGCCTCTACTGCCCTATTTTTAAAACCCTCTACGGAAGCAAACCATTGCTCTGTTGCCCTAAAAATTGTCGGTTTTTTGGTACGCCAATCGTAGGGATATTTATGGTTATATGCTTCTTCTTTTAGTAAACAATTCTGACCTTGAAGAGCTTGAATAATAGCTTCATTACCATCTTTTAAAACATTTAATCCTTGAAATTCTCCTGCTTCTTCAGTAAAATTACCACGATCATCAACTGGAGAGAGAATAGGTAAATCATATTTTTTCCCTACAATATAGTCTTCTTGACCATGTCCGGGAGCTGTGTGAACCAAACCTGTACCAGATTCCGTAGTAATGTAATCTCCACCGATAATAACTTCACTCTCTCTAGGAAAAAGAGGATGACGATAACGACAATGTTCTAAATCTTTACCTAAAAAAGTTGCCTTAACTTCTAAAGAACACACTAATTTTTCTTGTAAAGTTTCCCTTAAACCAGCAGCAATAATCAGATATTTTTGTTTAACAATCTCCGAATCTAACTCAACAACGGCATATTCTAAATCTGGATTCACTGCAACCGCCAAATTACCGGGGATTGTCCAGGGAGTAGTAGTCCAAATTGCTACACCCAAATCAGACATAAATGGAGATAAAAATTCCTTTGCATTATCTCCTAAATCAATGACTTCAAAAGCCACATAAATACTCCTAGAAGTATGGCCTTCAGGGTATTCTAACTCCGCTTCAGCCAAGGCAGTTAACGAACTAGGGCTCCAGTGTACAGGTTTAAGACCTCGATATATATAACCCTTCAATACCATTTGACCAAAAACACCGATTTGAGCCGCTTCATATCGTGGATTCAAGGTTAGATAAGGATTTTCCCACTCACCCCAAATGCCATAACGCTTAAAACTCTCTCGCTGACTTTCCATCGTCTTCACTGCAAAATCACGAGCTTGTCGGCGTAATTTTATAGGAGTTAAAGCCTGACGTTCTTTTGATTTCATATTTTGTAGAACTTTTAACTCGATAGGTAACCCATGACAATCCCAGCCAGGCACATACCGAACCTTATAACCTCTTAAAAGCTTATATTTATTAATAATATCTTTGAGGATTTTATTGAGAGCGTGCCCCATATGTAAATTACCATTAGCATAAGGAGGTCCATCATGTAACACAAAAACTTCCTCGGGATTAGACTGGGAAAGTTTTTCATATATTTGATTCTCTTGCCAAAACTTTTGCAATTCAGGTTCTCGCACGGCGGCATTTGCGCGCATACTAAATTCAGTTTGAGGCAGATTTACTGTATCTTTGTAGCTTTTTGTTGCTGTCACTGTGAATTACTTAACCTAGTTTAGTTTATTATATCGTGGCTAAATACAATTGTATTTCAATTTCTTAGGAAAGATTTTTTATCCTAATTCAGTATCAGATGGCTTTGGAGATGAAGGGTGAGAATCTGTGGTTTTTGATTCTGGTTGAGTTTCAGTTTTCCATTCTTTTTCCTCATCCTTTTCTTCCTTATTTTCTTCTTCCTCATCCTTTTCTTCTGGAGTTGAAGGGGTGGAAATAGGAGTTGCTTGAGTTTCAGTTTTAGTTTGAGAATCTGCTTCTATAATTTCTGCGGTAATAATCTCCTCGGAATCATCTTTTGATTCTTCAAAATCATCCATAGTAGAAGTATCAGATTCAACTGAAGATTCACTTTCAAATTTAGTTTCAGATTCACTTTCAGACTCGGTAGTTTCTGTTGGTTTACTTTTTTTGCTAAAAATCTTAGTAATTGGGCTTACCAATCTTCCTAATAAAGAAGGTTTATCTTTGGCAGTGGTTTGATTGGATTCTATCTCCTCAGAAGATTCTATCTCTTCAGAAGATTCTATCTCCTCTGCTTCATCTGATGTCTCATCTAATGTTTTCTCTAATGTCTCATCTAATTCCTTTATTTCCTCAGTAGTTGATTCTTCTATAGAATCTGTTGTTTTATCCTCCTGAGTTGCTTTAACTTCAGTAGTGACATTGCCAGTCAGGGTATCTTCTATCAAAGTTTCCTCAGAATCTATTTCCTCTTCCTCAAGGGAAGTTTCAGGTTGGGGAGATTTTTTACCTAAACCACTGAAAAACGATCGAGTTGAATCTTGTAATAATTGAACTACAGAGAAGCTTTCTAAATTACCAATATGTTCTGAATTAATAACAACCCGTCTTAATTTAATAGTTTCAGCAGCAAAAGCACTCCATAATATAACTACAGCTAATTGTCCTAATAATACAGCCCCTGTAATGGCACCGGCACATACCCATAGTATGAGAGCATAAAATAATCCTACACCACTCCATAAGAAATCGTCTTTCCGATGGATTTGAGGTGCAATGAAGGCGGTTAGAAAAAATCCTAAGCTACCTATAGCGATGATAATTGACAATATATATGCCAGCATTTCTTAAGTTACTCCGTAATAGTTGGGCAATTTTTCTCTAGTGCTTATTTTATTATTGAATCAATTCTTCTTTTTTGTCTTTTTTCTTTTATTTCTTTGCTTACGTTTGTAGCCAGAAACTATCCAATCACTAAAGGAATGACTATTGGATCCTAATTCTAAGCCTATTAAAGCGGCTATGGTTTCTTGAGGATAATTGATTGTGAGTTGGTTAATTACCTTGCTTACAAAGGTTTGCCAATTCCAATGGAATCCCCAGATTAATTGGGCGCATCCAATGATAAGGATGGCAAAAATTGTTATAAAACTTAGCAAATACAAGATTCTGACAACGGTACCGATGATTATTCCGTGGGAAAAGATCGATCGATGAGCCATCATTTTTCGATAGGGCAGCCAGATAAAACCTAGTAATCCCCAGCGTTTATACTGGATTGAATGGATATCTAAATCAGGCCCAAACATTAATCCACTAAATAGGTATGTTCCTGCTACAATTAAGGTGAGTTTACTACTATGGGTGATTAGTGCTGTTATACCTCCAATCCACGGTAAAGTCCATAGTGTAATGCGATCGTGTGTGTTACCAGAGGGCATGGCAATATTCTATGGCTAAATATTCTAGAAAAAATTTGGAAACAAATTTAGGAAAAAATTTTAAATTTCCCTTGACATTCTCTCATTTATAGTGCTAGGATGGTAAACATCAAGTCGGGCGATTAGCTCAGCGGTAGAGCGCCTGCCTTACAAGCAGGATGCCACTGGTTCAAATCCAGTATCGCCCATTTTAAATTTAAATTATCCTCTAGAAGTACTATTGCTTAAAGCATAACCTTGGAATATTTATAGCTTTATGTTGGAAAAACCCACTTATAAAGTTTATTTCTCTATTCTATCTCTTTGATTTCTACTTCACCAAATCTAGATTCTTCAGTTAGTTGTTTTAAGTTTACAGATTTTCCTTCAAGCAACAAACGCCACTCATTCTTTAAAAACTCATCCTCTGGATTACTACCATAGCGTATGGCTAAATCTGTCAAAGCATCATACCAAATTTTATTTTCGATATAGCTATCATAATTATTTTGACTAAAATCATTGTTATCTTTTCTTTTTAGCAAACCCCCTACAGTCTTACTATTATTATTATTACAAACAATCCGAAAATACCAACGATAAAGAAAATCACCTATTTTGATTTTATACTTATCTTCTTCAGGTAATGTGATTCTAATCAATCCTGGTATTTCTTTGAGATTATAATCAATTCTAGCTATTTCTTTAATATCATATTCACCAGAAGTGGTTTCTACTTGTAAAACAAATTCCGCTTTTCTGATTACATCGGAAGAATCAGGTATATAAACCCAAAAGCTTGGATCTTCAGATACGGTAAACCCTCCTCTTTCAGGCACTAAAGCTATTAAATCTTCTTTTTCTTGTTTATCAATGGTATTATTTACTTCATTGCTATTATTTTGTTCATCATTTTGTGCACTACAAACACCACCACGACTACCTGTATCTGTTTGCTGATTATTTTCATCGAAAGTGCCTGTATCAGAAAAATCTATATTACGACTAGCTGTAGTTACTTGGTGATTATTTTCATCGAAAGTACCTGTATCTAAAAAATTTACTTCCCCCAATAAGGGTTTAGCTATCAGAGTATTTCCTATAACATAAGAACATAAAATACATATTAATTTGTAGTTTTTAGATTTCATAAGTTTTATTATTCCTTAGAAAAGGTATTTATTTCTTTGATTCTTAACAAAATTTATTATTATTATTGTCAATAAATAGGTAATAAAAAAGCCCAAAGCTGAAGGATAAAAAGGCATCCATTTAGCTTTCAATAAAGAAACAAGATATAATATCAACAATAATCCAATTCCTCCTCCTAATATAACTAATTTTTGACTATTTGACCATTGAGGTTTTTGTAATAACCACGCCAGGATTCCCCCAAAAAAGATCCAAAACAAAAGCCAAAGTCTTTCCAATAAAAGATTAAACCACTTTAATAACTTCCTTTCCTCTAAAACTCCACTAATAATCTGACTAATCATATTCCCTTGAACTACTACACCTTGCATTTCTCCGTAAGGAGTCTGATGAGAATCCTTAAAACCCTTTTCATTAGCATCAGTACCAATGAGTACAATCTTATCTTTGACTAAAGAAGGTAATTCATCGTCAACTGAATTCTCTAAAACCTGTTGTAAAGTCACCTCTCTTGCGAAGTTTTGAGTATCACGATAATTAACCAAGATTTGATAGCCATCTGTTTCTTTTTTTGGTAAATGATATCCTCCTGAATTATACTTTAATCGATTAAATACTACATTATCTATTTTCAAGTCTTCTCCTGCTTTTCTTTCCACTATCTTATTTTCTTTTTCTAGATAATTAAGGGCAATCTGAAGATTAAATGATTTTTGGGTTGGGCATGAAGAATTTGGTTGAACAGACTTTCCCAATAGTTGCCGACGAATCACCCCATCTGTATCCATGGGAACATTAACAAAACCTAAACGTTCTTTTGGTATTTCAGTAGGTGGAGGGATAGATGATTCTGTTTTGGAGCCTGATTTACATACTCCTATTAAATTATTATTTTGCTCAAATTGTTCTTTTAAATAGCCATGATCCTGATCCACTGAAAAATCTCTATATATATCTAAACCAATAACTCTTGGTTGATATGGATTCAGTTTTTGTAGTAATTTCTCTAAAGCTTCATCGGATAAAGAAGCTCTATTTCTCTTCATACCAAGAGAATCTTGATAATCGATATCTGCATTAGTTATTTTTACCATGAGAAAACGATCGTCAATACCTTCATTAAAACGAAGATTCATGATTTTGTCAAAGGTTTGCAACTCCAAATTTTGGAATATCCCTAAAGATTCTAAAGGAATTACTACTAATAAAGAAATTAATATACTAAAAAATACAGGGACTAAAATACTATTTTGCCAAGAAAAAAATGAGATAATTTTTCGTCTAATTACCCATATTTTTTGATTAAAATCAGATTTTATTGCTTTTTCAATTTCTTCTAATCTTATTAAAATTTCTTTGGCATTTTCAGGTCTTTCTGTTGGATTATAAGCCATCAACTTATCTATTAAATCAGCAAAAGGCTCGGAAATTTGAGGTGCTTTTTTTCGCCAAGCTAATGGATTTTTATTAAAAGTTTTTTCTAATATATTAGGATTTTTTCCTGTTAATAATTGGACAAAAGTACGTCCAAGAGCATAAAAATCAGATTGTTTGACAGCTTCTTCTGTAAACTGTTCAGGTGCTACATAATAAGCTGTACCAACTTTTGTAGTAGCTATATCTTGAATTCCTATTGCTCCTAAATCGATCAAAACCAGTTTTTGATTATTATCTGAGAGCATGATATTGGATGGTTTAATATCTCGATGAATTAAATTTTGATTGTGTATTTTCTCTAAAATTTCCGTTATTTCTTTTAACCATTTCAAGGCTGTTAATTGATCTATTTTTCCATTTTTTCTCAACCATCTTTCTAAATTAATCCCTTTTATTTTTTGCATTAAAAAACAGTAGATTGTTTGTTTTGAAAAAGGATCGTCATTAATTTTTAATTCTTGAAGTGGATTCTCTACTTTGGGAATGCCAATGTTCTCATAAGGATATTGTTGAGTCAAAAAACTTAAAATTTGAACTTCTTTACGAAATAAACGAATAGATTGTTCATCCCATCGTCTTAAAATTTTCAAAACTTTCTCAGAACGATAGTCTTGATTCCAATCATGGAAAACTTTATGAGAAGCTATTTCCCATACTTCACTAAGAGATTGGCTGATAGATAAGTCAGCTTCAGAAGTATGTAAAGGTTGAATTAGGCTGTAACCTTTGACAACTAGAGATGTGCCACAACTATGGCATTTTATATTGTGATCTTTATTTTCTCTTTGTTTGCAGTAAGGATTAAGACAGTAAATAGTCATAAATCATTAATAAGTTTATCCAGTTTAAAAAGTATTAGTCATTAATTATAGTTGATCAACTGTTTTCTAATTCACGAAATTTCCATTAACAAATTCTTTAATAATATTTTGAAGTTTAAATTGATTCTGCATATTCCTTGTTTATATAAGTCCTTGCCTTTTTAAAGATTGGATTGTCTTTATTATTTCTGGTTTTGATATTAAAAAACTTTGTGCTGTTTTAAACAAATCATTCATCAATTCGACAATAGAGTTATAAGAGTCTTTTTTGACAAGGAATTTAACTATATATTTTTCTTTTTCTGATAAACTTTCATAAACTCGAATGGCTAAACTTTCAATATCCCCAAAAAATAACGTATCTAAGTTCATAAACTCACTAATACTTCCATTATATAGTTCATGAATAAAATAAATAGCCATTTTCAATACTAAAGGATTCCCTTCATAAGCATCTCTTAATTCTTTCCATTCTTCCTCCGTATTTTTCGCCATTTTATACCAAATCCTATTTTCAAAGTTGACCTATTAAAAAAACTGTTTTATCTCCTACTTTATTCCCAATTTTTCCGTAGGCTTTAGCCTTTGCAATTCACAAATATTCCGAATTCCGTAGCCGTTAGCCTTCCCGCTAGGCTATTCAACCTCACCATAAAGGTGTTTTTAGAACCGGATTTAGTATAATTACTCTTTAAAACTTTTTTTTACGACATTAGCTTGACAAAATTGATTAACATGGTTAGTATTAAGGAAAGCTGAGTATGTCATTAAAAGCTACTCTTTGAGTAGGGGTAGCTAATACTTTTTTATTGGCTTTAAATCGAAGTTTAACTAAAATTTGTTGGAGATTTGATCAAAAATTTTTCTAGATCGAATTAATCCTCTTAGTACTAATTTGTAGTAGTTATTACTAAATTTAGGTGTCTCTTAATACTATATTTGATATTGAAGCAAATAAAATAAATCATAATAAAAATACAAGGTTTTCTCTATCAGCTCAAATAGAGAAAGATAATATATACAATACTCAAAAGCATTTGTATTTCTCTCTTTAATATTTTTATTTCTTAATAAATGATATAAAATAAATTTACTTATCCAAAAAACTGCCAAATTAAACCCACAATCCCCCCAACAAGAACTAACCAAGCAGAATTTATCTTAAAACGAAAGAGAGCGATAGCACTTAAAATAGCTAAAATAGCAGTCAACCAATCCACAATCGCTTCACTTGCAAGTTCATAACTAACAACAGCCATCAAACCAAGGGAAGCCGAATTAACCCCATCTAAAAAACCCCTCGCCCAAGGAGACTGACGTAACTTATCCACCCAAGGATTAATTATTCCCACCAATAAAAAAGCTGGTAAAAAAATGCCAATAGTTGCAAAAATTGCCCCAATATTACCTGCCAAAAGATAACCGATAAAAGTAGCTGTAGTAAAAATAGGACCCGGAGTAAACTGCCCAATAGCTATAGCATCTAACAACTCTTGTGAAGTTACCCACTGGAAACGATCGACTAAATCCCTCTGTAGAAAAGCCAACAACACATAACCACTACCATATAATACCGATCCCACCTTTAGGAAAAACAGAAAAACCTGCAACAAATTTTTAGGGGGTATAGTTGTCGTATTATTGCCACCAACTTGTGCTAAAATTCCAGAAAAAGGAAGTAACCACATTCCATTGCCGCCATTTCCTCTTTGGAGATTTTTCACCAACATCACCCCCAAACCAGCCAACAGAAGCAAAAGCAATTCATTTACCCCCAAGACAAAAGCCACAATTACCAAAATTCCCATCATGGTAGTAGGAATGTCTTTAGCCGCCTTCTTCCCCAATTTCCATAAAGCTTGAATCACCACCATAATGATTACCGCTTTCACACCATAGAGTAAGCCTTCCACTTGAGGAATGGTTTGACTCTGTTTGTAGACTGCTGCTAGTATCCAAACTATCGTCATTGCAGGGAAAATAAAACAGCTACCTGCAACAAAAAGTCCCGGCCAACCAGCTCTTTCGTAACCTATATGAATGACTAATTCCGTTGAATTTGGTCCTGGAATTAGGCTTGTTAACCCCATTAAGTCCAAAAGTTTTTCTCCAGTGAGCCACTTACGGCGTTTTACGATCTCTTCTTCCATAATGGCGACATGGGCTGCTGGACCTCCAAAAGCGATCATTCCTAGTCTTAAGAATACAAGTGCTAAACTTTTTAGCCTTTTTTGTTTTTCTTTGGGGTCTAAATCTTGTTCTAACGACATGACAAAATTAGTTTTTTAGGGTAAATTAAAGTTAATTCAAAAATAAATTCATAATCTTTACTTTTGAACAAAAAAAATAATAATTAATGATAGATAATGTTTAAGATTGCTTAAGTATAATTTATTTTGATATTATTGAATAATCTGGTAATATTTCTAATTATAACATTATTGGTTTTATCCAGCAATAGTATTTCTAAATCTATTATTTATAGTAAAATAATTGACAATTCAAAATTGAGGTAAATTGCATTAAATGTTTGGCTTGATCAACTTATCATTAAAAAAACGAAAAACTAAATCAATTATAATTCTTACTATCCTATTTTTTGGGCAAATCTTAACAGCAAATCCTCTCGCCCAAGAAAAACCAATTTACAATTCAGAGGATATTTTTCATCCGATTATTGCTAAAAATGGGATGGTTGCTTCTCAAGAAACCTTAGCAACTCAAGCAGGTTTACAAGTATTAAAAGAAGGTGGAAATGCCATTGATGCTGCCGTAACAATTGGCTTTACTTTAGCAGTTACTTTACCTCGGGCCGGCAATTTAGGAGGAGGTGGTTTTATGTTAATTCATCTAGCAGAAACTAATGAAACCATCGCCATTGATTATCGAGAAAAAGCCCCTTTAACTGCTACAAAAGATATGTTTCTTGATGCAAATGGAGAAGTAGATCAACAAAAATCTAGGTTTAGTTATCTAGCAGTTGGAGTGCCGGGCACCGTTGCAGGCTTAACAATGGTATTAGAAAAATACGGCACAATTTCTTTAGAAAGGGCATTACAACCAGCTATAGAATTAGCAGAAAATGGTTTTCCTGTAAGTCAAGATTTACAAGATTCCTTAGTATTTGCTAAAAGAAGATTGCAGAATAATCCTGCTAGTTTTGAGATATTTTATAAACCTAATGGAGAAAATTATCGAGTAGGAGAAATCTTAGTACAAAAGGATTTAGCTAATAGTTTAAAATTAATTTCCAAAGAAGGTGCCGACGCTTTTTATACTGGAGAAATTGCCGATTTAATCGCTCAAGAAATGGCAGCTAATGGTGGATTAATTACCAAAGAAGATTTAGCTAAATATGAGCCAGTAATTCGTGAACCAATTAAAGGAAATTATCGAGGTTATCAAATTTATTCCATGCCACCTCCAAGTTCCGGTGGTATTCATTTAGTTCAAATGCTGAATATTTTAGAAGACTTTCCTATTAGAGATTGGGGACATAATACCGCTAAAACTATCCATTTAATGGTGGAAACTATGAAGTTAGCTTATGCCGATCGATCTAAATTTTTAGGAGATCCAGACTTTGTTGACGTGCCTACAAATCAACTAATTTCTAAAGAATATGCCGAAGTTTTAAGAGACAAAATTGATACTCAATGGGCTACACCATCACAAGAAATTGCTCCAGGAAACCCCTATGGAATTAGTGAAAGTAATGAAACAACTCATTATTCAGTAATGGATAAAGAAGGCAATATTGTGAGTAATACTTATACTTTAAACTTTAGCTATGGCACCGGATTAACTGTGCCTGGAACCGGAATATTATTAAATAATGAAATGGATGATTTTTCTGCTAAACCAGGTGTACCAAATGCTTACGGTTTAATCGGAGGAGAATTCAATGCTATCGAGCCAGAAAAAAGAATGTTAAGTTCTATGACACCAACCATTGTACTTAAAAATGGAGAACCTTTTCTAGCAACAGGTAGCCCCGGCGGCAGTAGAATTATCACCACAACTTTACAGTTAATTATGAATATAATTGATCACCAAATGAACATAGCTGAGGCAACCAATGCTAGCCGAATTCATCATCAATGGGAACCCGATCGATTGCGGGTAGAAAGTAGTTTGAATGATGATACAATTAGATTATTAAGGTTAATGGGACATGAAATCGTAGAAGGAAATGCCATGGGAAGTACCCAAAGTATTATGAAAATTGATAATATCTATCACGGAGCTTCCGATCCTCGCAGACCAAATGCTTTAACTTTAGGATATTAGAATTATTTACATTATTTTAATTTAGGAAACCAAACCTTAACAATTCCAATAAATCATCAACTTCTTATTCACCCTAAACACCTCAAGATTAATCATGGCATTGTTATTAAATATTTTACTTTTCTTTAAGTAATCCCTAAATAATAAAAAAATTGCTATCTAAATTGAAAAATAATTTACTATAATAGGAAATATTATGTAAGTGCTAGATTTTAAGTAGCCCTATTTTTGTCAAAAATTTTAGAGAATATAATTATGACTGACAATACCCCAAAATCTTGGCAAGATACAAAAAGTCTTTCTCAAACTTATGAAAAAATAGAACACTGGGGAAATCAATCTTTGTATCCTAGTTGCAGCAATTCAAAATCCAATCAATTATCACTAAAAAGTCTTAAGAAAAAAAGAAATAGTCACAATAATTTTATATCTGTTAGTATCTTCATCGCAATTTTATTCACTTTAGCTAGTTGTTCAATCTTTGAGAGACAACCCAACCCAACCCCAACTCCAACTCCAACTCCAACTTCAACTTCAACCCCAACTCCAATAACAACTCCAGATTTAGCTCCACCAGAAGCTTTTAGTAGTGGAGAGCGTACTTTTTTCCCAGGGATAGGTAATATCTTTCGCGATCGTGGGATTGAAGAATTTAAAGGCGGTAACTATTCTCAGGCTATAGCCAATTTTGAGAAAGCTATTGTTAGCAATCGTAACGATCCAGAAGTACAGATTTACCTCAATAATGCCAGAGCTAGACTCAGAAGCAATCCCTTTGTCCTCGCAGCAGTAGTACCAATTCATAATCGACAAGCTTCTGCCAAAGAAATGTTAAGAGGAATAGCAGATTCCCAAAACAAATTTAATCTCTCTAGAGATACAGGCAGATTAATAGAAATTATCATCGCTAACGATGGAAATGAACCTCCCAGAGCGGCTAGTGTTGCCAGAAAACTTGCTAATAATCCAGCAGTATTAGGAGTAATTGGACATAATTCTAGTAGTGCAACCAAAGCAGGATTGGAAGAATATGAATTAGCAGGATTGGCGGTAATTTCACCTACAAGCACCAGTACAGCCCTAAATAATGATGTTTTTTTTAGAACTGTGCCATCTGATGATGCCAGTGGGGAAAAACTAGCAGAATATGCCCTTAGCCAAGGAATTAGAGAAATTGCCATCTTTTATAATCCTAATAGTAGCTATAGCACTAGTCTTTTTAGAGCTTTTGAAATCAGTTTCAGGCGATCTGGTGGTAATGTTATCGGTGCCCCCGATCTTAGTAAGCCAGATTTAAATCCCAAAGCTGAAATTGAAAGTCTTCGAGGACAAGTTAAAGCCATTGCCTTATTTCCTAATACTGCTACTTCTTCTGTCGCTGTCTCTCTTATAATAGAGAATTCCAATGTTCCGGGGGAAAAATTTCAGCTTTTAGGAGGAGATAGTTTATTTAGTTCTGATACTTTAATCTCAAGTCAAGGTAGTTTAGAAGGTCTGGTTTTAGCTATTCCTTGGTTTTCTTCCAATCAATCTTATGCTCAAGAAGCTGCAAGAAGATGGCAGGGGACAGTTAATTGGCGAACTGCTTCTAGTTTTGATGCTACTCAAGCCTTTGTTAATGTTCTCTCTCGTAACAATGAAGCTAATCGTTCTAGTGTTTTGGAGAATTTACCTTTTATTAATCTCGAATCTAGTGAAACATCTGAACAACCTCTTAAATTCACTACTAATGGTAATCGTGAGAGTGATCCAATTCTTGTGGAAGTCAGTAAAGATACTACTGCTAGGCCTGCAGGTGTAGAGTATGGATTTAAAAAAATTGAGTAGGTATATTGAGTGATTAATCTAAGTTTACTTTACTCAACAAATAAATGACTGTAGGTTTTTTATTATACATAAAGATTTTAACAATTTAATATCTATAGTCATTAAATTATATATTTCATATCAATATTCATTTCCTAAAATAGTGCCAGAATTAAAAATCCTAAATCTAGATTGTTGACAAGAATATATATTAATTTGTCTTTATTAATGATACAGTTAAAATTTCCTAATTTTAGGATAATTAAGAATAACTTTTTTCCTTGATCTCAATATTAACAACTACTTCCCATTCACCCCATTCCCCCCATCGTTGATTAAGTAATAAGTAATAAGTAATAAGTAATAAGTAATAAGTAATAAGTGATTAAGATACACTCTTTTTTCCCCAAGTCTCCCCAATCCTCCCACTCTTCCCATTCCTCCCATTCTCCCCATCTCCCATTCTCCCCATCTCCCATTCTCCCCATCTCCCATTCTCCCCATCTCCCATTCCTCCCATTCTCCCCATCTCCCATTCTCCCACTCAATGTCTATCACTATTAAAAAAAATTATATCAATACCTATTTTTAAAAGTAATAGTTAATAGTAGAGTTAAAGTGATTTTATATCTTTGATATCTGAATTGTCTGGTCCGTTCAAGAATCTTATCTATATTTACGATCACTACCTCCAACAGTCACTAACTAACTGGGTAGAATGCAGTGAAGGGGACAACGCAGAAAAAATTAATGACGCTTTGGTTCTCCTTCGAGAGCGCATCGCCGATTTCTATGTACGGGATCTTCAGTGTGATCAAATTAGTTCACTTTTAGCAAGAGTTTGGGGAAACCTAGAAGTCCAAACCTGGGCAAAAGTAAGAGAGGGCTTAATAATCATTGAGAAAGATGCGGAGCCTCAAGATCCATCCCAAGAAAGCACTGAGGCTTCTGAGTTTTCAGCGAAATCCTCTACTCAACTGGCAGAATCTACTCAAGAAGTGGCTCTTGATTGGGTAAAGATGACCTATATTCCTGAGTTGCAACCTGCTAAGAAATCCTCGTCTATAGAACCTGATAGTAGTATTCTAGAAGATGTCATCGTAAACGTTGCTAGTGCTTCCCTAGAAAGGTTCCTAGAATCTACTGTTCTAAATACTTCCATTCGACTAATAGCTGGAGCCGTGGGAGGCCCGTTGATTAGCATGGCTGTCGGTGCAATCTTCAGTCAGCTTTGGGGAAACAATAACCAACCACTTAGCGAGAAAGAAGTAAGGAATATGATCAATGAACGTGTCGACGAGGCGATAAATTCTGCCGGAAGTACGATATCACCTCACGACAAGTCAGTGAGCTACTTAATGATTTCCGCAACAGAGGTTACAGCCCACCATTAGGTATTAGATTAAACAGAGTTCAAACTGCCCTTCGAGATATCTTTGTGATCGGAATCATAGGGAAACGGTATTTCCCCTATGCCATTGATTTCAAAAAGTACAGACCTCAATATGGGACTGGTACTCCTGATGCCAGATCTAGCTATCAGATCCTTCGATTCGGACCACCTACAGCCACCAGTAATAATAATTTTGAGGATTGGACTGATCACGATCATGGTGTGCAAATTCTCATTAATAATGCTGTAATAGCAACCCTAAGTGTTGGCGATTACCCAGATGTGAGCCTGATTGATCCCGCCCTAAGTAATGGGATTCCTCATAATGCAAGAATAGTAATTAGAGGAAGAGGACTGGTTGGGGCTTTCTATTCGGGAAGAGCTTTTTCAGGAAGTGGAATTTCATTTCCCACATTCTCAATGTTAAGTACTCATCGTCAGAACAATACACGTTTTGACAGAGCTCGTTCTGAACTTACTACTTTTAGTCCTTGGAGTATCAAGATCAGGATTGATGTAGGATCTCTTTGGTTTCCAGGCAAACCAAATGCTGCACTTGGCAGGTTAAGAACTAACAGAGATTGGGAAACCCAACTGATTCCACCTCCTATCGTTAATCTCAGTGTTAACCCCTAGAGCGGTGATTCCTGGCCACCCGACCTTTTTTCGGGGTGGTGGATAACCCTGTGATCCATTTTTAAAACCCCCTCTTTTTAAAGGGGGGATAAATCAATCAGTGAATCAAAAACAAAGTTTTCAAGGAAAAAATTTATATAAAATTTGCTCTTTCGTTAGGAAGCAATAAGAAATATTTTATTTGGGTATATTTTTATTTAGATCTCTTATCGGAATGGAGGAGAATAAAGAAGTCCACCATCAACCCAAAGTTTATTTAAACCTCGATCTAATCCCAATGGTTTGCCAATATTACGCTCATAAATTTCACCATAATTACCAACATGGTTAATGACACGTAAAGCAAAATCATTACTTAATCCCAAATTTTTACCAAGCTCTCCTTCTATACCCAAAAATCTTTTGATTCTAGGATCTTCAGTAGTTTTATAACTCTCAAGATTATTAGATGTTATCCCAAATTCTTCAGCTTGAATCAAACTATAAGTAACCCATTTGACAACTTCAAACAAACTATCTTCCCCTTGAAGAAGTCCCATAGAGAGAGGTTCTTTAGATAAAACCAAATCAAGAACCACATGATCGTCAGGTTGAGATAGATTAGTACGACGAGCTGTTAATTGAGAACGATCGGCTGTAACTGCATCACACCTTCCTTGCTCGTATGCAGCATATAAAGAATCAGCCTCACTAGATTGGATAGGTTTATAATCAATTGCTTTTTCTCTCATTTTATCAGCCAAATTTTGGGCTGTGGTTGTTCCAGCTAAGACACAAATATCTTTACCCTTAAGACTTTCTAATGTTTTAATATTACTAGCTTTAGTAGTCATAATTCCTTGTCCATCATAGAAAACCACTGGTGCAAAATCCATATTTACAGTAGTATCTCTACTGATAGTCCAAGTAGTATTACGACTTAAGACATCAACTTCTCCAGATTGAACAGCAGTAAATCGGTTTTGAGTGGTAAGATTGCGGAATTCTACTTTAGTAGGATCGTCAAATAAAGCAGCAGCAATAGCCCGACAAAGATCCACATCTAATCCCGAATATTCTCCTTGATCATTAATAAAACTAAATCCTGGAACTTGACCATTCACACCACAGATTAACATACCTCTTTGTTTAATGATATCTAAACGATTAGAATTAGAATTATTATTGGTATTGTTAGTATTGTTGCCATTATTAGAAGGTGAAATGTCAGTATTATTTCCTGTGGTACAAGAAGCAACTAAAGAGAGAATTGTTGCTAGGAAAAGATAACGCCATTTAGTTTTTAGCCATTGATTGTTAAACATGAGGTTTTATTAGATTTTTTAGAATGATAGATTTTGTTTTTATACTTTGATAAAGTCTAACAGATTATTTAAGATATTGATTATTTAAGATATTGATTATTTAAAATTTTCTCAACAACTTGAAAGATCTAATTTAATTGGTATACAGTTTATATAGTGAGAAGTTCATCTTCAAAAGTGATATGGTTTTTCAGAAACATCCCAAAAATTTTATGGTTTATTCTCAATTTTATTTTTTCCTATATTATACTAAATTCTCTATTGTAGTTGACTAACTTGATTAATCAGTAGCCAGTTTTATCCTTTCTAATCATCTTTTCTACAAATCTTTTCTACTCTCCCAACTCTCGCCACTCTACATAGGAGAAATCAAGGAGAAATCAAACAAAAATCTAGCCAAAATCCCAGAAAAATGATATTAATTAAGAAAACTATAACTAGCAAAGCAAAATTAAGTTAAATTAAGCTAAGTTAACCAAAGCTAAGTTAACCAAAGCTAAGTTAAATTAATTATCAATTTTATATTCATCTTGAAATAGTCCAAAATTAATAATGCGATCGCCAATTTATACCAAATCATTTTGTCAAGAAAACTATAGGGAAATAATCGATGTTCGCTCAGAAGATGAATATAAATGTGATCACATTCCAGGGGCGATTAATTTACCAGTTTTAAACAATATTGAAAGAGCAAAAGTAGGGACAATTTATAAACAAAAATCTCCTTTTGAAGCCCGTAAAATTGGTGCAGCAATAGTAGCCAAAAATATTTCAAATCATTTAGCTAATCACTTTATCAGTAAAGATAGAGAATATTCCCCTTTAATTTACTGTTGGCGTGGAGGGCAACGCTCCAATAGTTTAGCCACAATCTTAAGCCAAATTGGCTGGCAAGTAACAGTATTAGAAGGAGGTTATAAAACTTACCGTGCTTATATAAGGGAACAACTATCTACCTTATTATCCCAATTTAAATTAAAAATTATTTCAGGCTTAACAGGTAGTGGTAAAACTTTAATTCTCCAAAGGTTAGCAAGTAGAGGAGAGCAAGTATTGGATTTAGAAAGGTTAGCTAATCATCGTGGCTCTTTATTGGGGGAAGAATGGAGTAAATTATCATCTCCTTTCTGGGGAGAAACCACACCAAATCCTCCTCTACAACCTTCTCAAAAATGGTTTGAATCTCTTTTATTTTCACAATTACAAAAGTTCAATCCTGATGGAATTGTCTGGGTAGAAGCAGAAAGTAATACCATTGGGGAGATTCATTTACCTTTTCCTTTATGGTGCAAAATGAAACAAGCTAGTTGTGTCGAAATAAAATTACCTTTAGAAATTAGAATTAATAGTTTATTACAAGAATATTCTCATTTTATATCCAATCCAGAAATGCTTAAAAGCAAGTTAAAACTCCTTAAGTATCGTTATGGTAATCGAAAAATTTCCTATTGGTACGAATTGATTGCACAAAGAAAATGGCAAGAATTAGTAAAAGATTTACTAACATTTCACTATGATCCCGCATATCAACGCTCTATGAATAAGATTTACTCCCAAATAGACCAAGAATTATCTATAGAAGATTTATCACAAAATAGTATTGATCGAGCTATAGATTTTCTCAATCATAATTCTTAACCTTTAGTATTCTTCATTAAAGATGAATTATCAATTACTTATTTTCTATTACTATAATGTATTATAATTTAGATTTGGTAGATATTTCTATAGTAGTTCCCTGTTATAACGAAGAGCTTAATCTTGACTATCTCTTTAAAGAAATAGAATCAGTTTTATCTACTTTGAAAATGACTTATGAAATTATATGTATTAACGATGGTTCTACAGATCATACTCTTAATTGCTTAATCGAACACCATCATAGAAATCCAAGGATTAAAATAGTAAATTTATCTCGTAATTTTGGGAAAGAAATTGCCCTTAGCGCAGGAATAGATTATACTACTGGTGCTGCTGTGATTCCTATAGATGCCGATCTTCAAGATCCCCCTGAATTAATTCACCAATTAGTGGCAAAATGGCGAGAAGGTTATGACGTTGTTAATGCAACCAGACGATCGCGTCAAGGAGAAAGTTGGTTGAAACGCTTTAGTGCCAATGCTTTTTATCAAACTATTGGGAAAATGAGTCGAGTTCCTATTCCTCATAATACGGGAGATTTTCGCTTATTAGATCGTCGTGCGGTAGAAGCAATCAAAAAAATGCCTGAAAGAACTAGGTTTATGAAAGGCTTATTTGCTTGGGTAGGATTTAAACAAACCTCTATCTTATTTGATAGAAAACCACGTTACCAGGGTAAAACCAAATGGAATTATTGGAAATTATGGAATTTTGCACTTGATGGAATTTTTTCCTTTAGTTTTCTTCCTTTAAAAATTTGGAGTTATATAGGTTTATTGATTTCTTTTTTATCTTTTTTATATGCTACAATATTGGTGATTCGCACTATTGTTTATGGTATTGATGTACCGGGTTATGCTTCTTTAATGGTAGGAATTTTATTTTTGGGTGGAATTCAATTACTAATTCTTGGTCTTATAGGGGAATATATAGGTCGAATTTATGAAGAAGTTAAAGGAAGACCTCTTTATTTTGTTCGTGATGCTCATGGTTTTGAGAGTAAAATAATCCAAAAAAATAGTAATACAAAAATTGAGTAAAATCAAGCTTATCTTAATATATTTGTTTATAAAGAATAATTTTTAGAGGAGTAAATTAAAGTTGAAAAATTTAAGAAGTGGAATTGTTATTCTCTTAGTTGTTTGTATCATTTTCACAGGAGTTGGATTTTATCTAATTGGGGGAATTGAACCAGAAAATTTGAAAATATGGCTAGAACAAATGGGGTTATGGGCACCTGTGTTTTATATCTTGATTTATACAGTAGCTACAATTTTGGTTTTGCCGTCAACTCCTCTCAATCTTTGTGGAGGGGCACTTTTTGGTATTTGGTTCGGTACTTTATGGACAACTGTTGCGGCAATAATTGCTGGTGTGGTTGCTTTTTATTTTGCTCGCACCATTGGAAGAGATTTGATTTCTTCTAAATTGGCAGGCCGTTGGCAGGCAATTGATGCTGAAATGCGTCAAGGAGGATTATTTTATATGTTTGCTATTCGCTTGTTACCAATTATCCCTTATGGGTTGGTAAATTTTGCTGCTGGTTTAACTTCAATTAAATTTCGAGATTATTTTCTTGGTAGTGTGGTTGGTACTTTACCGGGAGTTTTCCCTTTTGTGATGATAGGATCTGGTTTAACAGCAATGACTCAGGGAGATATTTTCCCTTTAATGTTTGGTTTTTTATTAAGTGGAATTTTAGTTGGTTTTGCTACTTGGTATCGACGTAGGCGAAAAGACCCTTATCAAAATTTAACTAAAAAATAAAATTCCTAATTGTCAAAGTTTTTTTTTAAATAAAAATAAATAGATTGTTTTAATAAAAAAATAAGCGATAAATAAGCATAGTAGTTATAATCAGTAATCATTAAATCTTTTTTATACCTTAAATCAATATCAAAAGAAATGTCTAGGTTACTCAAATTGTTATTACTTATAATTTATTACTTATAATTTATTACTTATAATTTACTTTATTTAGCTATCAATACGATTTAACCATACCTTAGCTATTTTATCCCAAGTATCATTTTGAGCTACTTCCATAAATTTTTGTCGTAATACTTCTAATTCTTGAGGATTTCTCAATAAATGTACAATCTTATGAGCGATCGCTTCCTGTGTTTCTTTAGCCTTAGGCTCTCCCGGCACTTTCAAACAATAATCTTTTTCTGAAAATACTCCATAATCAGTAGTAACTGGCACACAACCTACCATAGCTGATTCCCTTACTGAAATACAATCTATTTCTTCATAAGTACAAGCATAATAATGGATACTAGAGGTTGATTTTTCTTGAATTAGTGTATCCTGCCCAATTTTTCCATGTTCAAAAACGCCTTCTTGCTGCATTAAAGCAATCATTTTATCTTTCCATGGTTTTTCGCTAGGATAATTTTCTCTGCGCACCCAACCATAATAAATATGAAGCTCACTTTCAGGTATTTCTTGTTTAATAATGGGCCATCCATAAGTTAACATAGATTCTAATCCGCGATAGTATCTAGAAGCATAAATAAGTTTATAAGGTTCTTTTTTGTTAGTTTGATATTTAGCAATATTCTTATCTATACCATTAGAAACTATTTCAAATGTAGAATCTGGAATGAAATCCATTAATTTACGTTGATAATGAGATTTAGCAAAAATAATATCAAATCTTTCTAGTTTTTCTCTGGGAGCTACTTTTTCTTCAAATAAAATATCTTGCCATTCTAAACAAACTTTTCTTGCTTTTACTGGAAGTCTCAATATATAAGGGTGCTGAAAAATAATTAGGGTATCAAAATTATCGCAAGGATTAAATTCATAATAATTTTTATATTCTACTCCATCATAAAATCCTGCTTCATTCTCGCCGCAGGTCGAATAAACTGTCACTTTACGACCTAATTTAGCCCATTCTTTGCATAAATAGATAAGAGCAGTATAACTACCACTTGCTCCTTCTTTAAGACTATTAGGAGTTAATTTATCTTTGCGATTACCTACATAATAAACAATAGAATTTTTTTCCCAATTTTTTGCTTTAATTTTATAACTTATATTTTGTAAAATAGGAAATTTCCATGCTAAATCTGTTTTTATTTTCTTTAAGTTCATAAAAAATAGTCTCCATTAAATACAATAATGATTTAGTTAGATCATGATAAATTTTACCACAAAGCAAGAATTTTAGTTATGAAAGATTTTCAATTTATTTAGTGATCTTGATGATGGTTGATGCTCAAAAAAGCAGAACTTTGGATATGTAATCAAGTGTTGAAATTTAGGATCTTGATTCCAAAAAATAACTTCAAAAATTTTGCTTTGTCAGCCAAGAGTTAAGAAAATTCTTAGTTAAAATAATAATAAAAATATTTTAATGTAAAAATAGTGATAACTAAAACACAAACAATTGAAGCTATTTTAGAGCGAGCCAAAAATGGCTTAGAAATTGATGTAGAGATGGGAAAAATGCTTTTAGAGGAAAAAAATCCCTATGTTATAGCCGCTATTAGAGAAACAGCCGATACCCTAAGAAAACAACAAGTAGGAGACACTGTAACCTACATTATTAACCGCAATATTAACTTTACCAATATCTGCGAACAACATTGCAGTTTTTGTGCTTTTCGTCGCGATGCAGGAGAAATAGGAGCATTTTGGTTAAATAAGACAGAAATTTTAGAAAAAGCGAGAATGGCATTAACAAAAGGAGCAACGGAAATCTGTATGCAGGGAGGATTAAATCCTGAAGCTAAATTGAATAATACTTCTTTAGATTATTATTTAAACCTAGTTACGGCTATTAAATCAGAATTTCCTCAATTACATTTACACGCCTTCTCTCCTCAAGAAATACAGTTTATTGCCAGAGAGGATGGTATTAGTTATTCTGAGGTGATTATGGCTTTAAAAAATGCTGGTGTAGGTTCAATGCCCGGAACGGCAGCAGAAATCTTAGATGATAAAATTAGAGCCATTATTTGTCCAGAAAAAATTAATACTGCTACTTGGTTAGAAATAATCAGCACTGCTCATAGTTTAGGTATGCCTACCACTAGTACAATGTTATCAGGCCATATAGAGAATTCTGCCCAACAAATTAAACATTTAGCTTTATTGCGAGATCTTCAAAAAACCGCTATAGAAAAAGGATCTCCTGCCAAAATTACTGAGTTTATCTTATTACCTTTTGTGGGAGAAGAAGCCCCTAAGCCTCTACGTAAAAGAGTAGGAAGAGATCAACCTATATTAGAAGATGCCCTTCAACTTACCGCAGTAGCTAGGATATTTTTGGGGCAATGGATTAAGAATCATCAACCTAGTTGGGTAAAACTGGGTATATCAGGGGCAACAAAAGCTCTTCAATGGGGTTGTAATGATATTGGAGGTACTTTAATGGAAGAACATATTACTTCCATGGCAGGGGCTAAAGGAGGTACTTTTATGGAAAGAGAAACTTTACAGCAAGCTGCTATTTCTATAGGCAGAAAGTATCAAGAAAGAACTACTACTTATCAATATATTTAATTTTTAATTTTTAATCTCTAATTTAATCTCTAACCCTATAAGGTGTTTGGTAAAAATTTCTTGGATATTGGCAAAAACACCAAGAGATTTATCGAAATACATATTAGATTATATCTGGATCTAATTAATTTATATTATTTATTACTGGAGATTTTTTTTAGTTCTTATATTAAATGTCAAAATTAATGATAAAGTTAAAAACCCCATATATTTAATAATCCTCCCCATCCTTGATTAAGTAATAAGTAATAAGTAATAAGATGCACTCTTTTTCTCCCTTGTCTCCCAAGTCTTCCCTTGTCTCAAGAAACTCCCACTCTCAAGAAACTCCCCACGAAAGTGTTTATACCTATTCAAGAAATTTGTATTCTGATACAATTCTTTCCTAAATTTGGCAAACTTGGTTTAAGATAAACTTCAGATTTCAAAGAGTAGTTTGCATGAAAATCCTAGTCACCGGTGGTGCTGGTTTTATTGGGTCCCATCTAATTGATCGTTTAATGTCAAAAGGACACGAAGTCTTGTGTCTAGATAACTTTTATACAGGAGACAAGCGTAATATTATCAAATGGCTGGATAACCCTTATTTTGAGTTAATTCGCCACGATATTACCGAACCAATCCGTTTAGAAGTAGATCGCATTTATCACCTTGCTTGCCCAGCTTCTCCAGTTCATTATCAATTTAATCCTGTTAAGACAATTAAAACTAATGTCATGGGAACTTTGAATATGCTGGGATTGGCAAAAAGAGTAAAAGCAAGATTTCTGTTAGCTTCAACTTCGGAAGTATATGGGGATCCTGATGTTCATCCTCAAACAGAAGATTATCGCGGTAATGTTAATTGTATTGGAATACGTTCCTGCTATGACGAAGGTAAGCGCGTAGCAGAAACTCTTGCGTTTGACTATCACCGTCAAAATAATGTTGATATTAGAGTAGCGAGAATTTTTAATACCTACGGGCCGAGAATGTTAGAAAATGATGGTCGCGTAGTGAGCAATTTTGTTTCTCAAGCATTACGAGGAATTCCTTTAACTGTTTATGGGGATGGTTCTCAAACTAGAAGTTTCTGCTATGTTTCTGATTTGGTAGATGGTTTGATTCGCTTGATGAATGGTGAATATATTGGACCTGTGAATTTGGGCAATCCTGGTGAATATTCTATTCTCGAATTGGCTAAAAAAATTCAATTGATGGTCAATCCAGATGCTGATTTGGTATTTAAACCCCTACCTCAAGATGATCCTAAGCAGCGACAGCCTGATATTACTAAGGCAAAAACTTATCTTGGTTGGGAACCTACTATTCCTTTAGATGAAGGTTTGAAAATGACTATTGAAGATTTTCGTAATCGTCTGATTGAAAAAAATGATGAATAAAATTCTAAAATAAAGAGGATAAAAGTCAATTATGCGTGTTTGTGTAATAGGAACAGGTTATGTTGGTTTAGTTACAGGGGTTTGTCTTTCTCATATTGGTCATAATGTCATATGTATTGACAATAATGAACAAAAGGTAAAATTATTACAATCTGGACAATCTCCTATTTATGAGCCTGGTTTATCGGAATTAATGCAGTCTTCTACTGAATCAGGAAGATTGATTTTTACTTCTGATTTGGCTGCTGGGGTTGAACATGGGGAAATTTTATTTATTGCTGTAGGTACTCCTGCTTTACCTACTGGTGAAAGTGATACTCGTTATGTAGAGGCAGTGGCTAGAGGCATTGGTTCTCATCTTGATGGCCCTTATAAGGTGATTGTTAATAAATCTACTGTACCAATCGGTTCGGGAGATTGGGTGAGAATGATTGTTAATGAAGGCATTACTCAACGTTTTAAGGAGGGTTTAATCCATGAGGCGAAAAAACATGAGCTTTCTTCTTCTTTTGATGTGGTGAGTAATCCTGAGTTTCTCCGAGAAGGTAGTGCGGTTTATGATACTTTTAATCCCGATCGTATTGTTTTGGGTGGTGATAGTGATAAGGCTATTTCCATGATGCAAGAGCTTTATTTGCCTTTAGTGAATCGAGATGTTGCTGAAGATAAATCTTTACCTCCTGTGCCTGTGGTAGTTACAGATTTGAGTTCAGCGGAAATGATTAAGTATGCTGCTAATGCTTTCTTGGCGACTAAGATTAGTTTTATTAATGAGGTTGCTAATATTTGCGATCGAGTTGGGGCTGATGTTACTCAAGTTGCTAAGGGTATTGGTTTAGATTCGAGAATTGGTAATAAGTTTTTACAAGCAGGAGTTGGTTGGGGTGGATCTTGTTTTCCTAAAGATGTTTCTGCTTTAATCCATACTGCGGTTGATTATAACTATGAAACTGAATTGCTCAATGCTGCGGTAAATGTTAATAAGCGTCAGCGTTTGATTTTGATTGAAAAACTACAACAAGAGTTAAAAATTCTTAAGGGTAAAACTATTGGTTTGTTAGGTTTAACTTTTAAACCTAATACTGATGATATGCGAGATGCTCCTTCTTTGAATCTTATCGAACAACTTAATCGTTTAGGTGCTAAAGTGAAGGCTTATGATCCGATTGTTTCCCAAACCGGAATTAGTCATGGTTTATCTGGTGTGATTATTGAAACTAATCCAGAAATGTTGGCTGATGGTTGTGATACTTTGGTTTTAGTTACGGATTGGCCTGAATTTCTTAAAATCGATTATAAAAAAGCATTTACTGTCATGAAGAATAAAGTTATTATTGATGGACGTAATTTCTTAAATCGTAAGGCTTTAGAAGAAATAGGTTTTCGATATATAGGAATCGGTCGTTAACTTGAATAGGAAACATTTGTAACTTAATTTAGAAAAACATATGATTAGCAGTTATAAGTAAATTGTTTGTAATAACTCTAAACTTATGACTGTTAATTTATTTTGACAATAAGAAACCAATACTATTGTTTATTATTTTTTCAATAAACCTTTGTTAATTTAATTATTCATTTTTATATTATGAATCACCCTCTTTACGTTGCTTTTATCTGGCATCAACATCAGCCTCTTTATAAATCTTCTCAATATATGTCGGGGGTAATGGGGAAATATCGTTTGCCTTGGGTAAGGCTTCATGGCACAAAAGATTATTTAGATTTAGTTTTAATTCTTCAACGCTATCCAAATTTACACCAAACAGTTAATTTAGTTCCTTCTCTGATTTTACAATTGGAAGATTATGCTCAGGGGAAAGCCATCGATCCTTATTTGGAGTTGGCTTTAATGCCAGTAGAAAAACTGAATCGTGAACAAAAACAATTCATTATTGAGCATTTTTTTGATGGTAACTACCAAACTCTTATCGCTCCTCATCCTCGTTATTCACAATTATATCAGCAAAGAGAAGATAAAGGTAAGTTATGGTGTTTAAAAAATTGGGGAAATCAAGATTATAGTGATCTTTTGGCATGGCATAATCTTTCATGGATCGATCCTCTTTTTTGGGATGACCCAGAAATTACTACTTGGCTGAAGCAAGGTAAGAATTTTACTTTAAGTGATCGACAAAGAATTTATTCTAAACAAAGGAAAATAATAGCTCAAATTATTCCACAACACCGTAAAATGCAAGAAATAGGACAGTTAGAAGTGATAACAACTCCCTATACTCATCCTATTTTACCTCTTTTAGCCGATACTAATTCAGGTATTGTCGCTTTACCTGAGATTACTTTACCTCAATATCGCTTTTCTTGGGAAGAAGATATCCCTCGACATTTACACAAAGCCTCCATCGTTTACTTTAATCGCTTTGCTAAAAAACCTAGAGGATTATGGCCTAGCGAACAATCTGTAAGCCCAGCAATTTTGCCCTATATTGCTAAAGTTGGTTTTGAATGGATTTCCTCTGATGAGGCGGTATTGGCTTTGAGTCTTAATCAGGTTTTCCATCGTAATGAGGCGGGTATTTTATCTCAACCTGAATTACTCTATCGGCCATATCGTTTGGAAACCCCTCATGGGGATTTAGCAATTGTTTTTCGAGATCATCATTTATCGGATTTAATTGGTTTTACTTATGGCTCTATGAATCCTCGTCAAGCTGCTTTGGATTTAGTTAAACGCCTCGATGGCATTGCTGATTCTTTTAAAAAGGAACAATATCAAGGGAAAACTTCTTTAGAAGAACCTTGGTTAGTGACGATTGCTTTAGATGGAGAGAATTGTTGGGAATATTATCAGCAAGATGGGCTTCCTTTTTTAGAGTGTCTTTATCAACAACTTAGTGATAGTGAGCATATTAAGTTAGTTACAGTATCAGAATTTTTGGATAAATTTCCACCAAAAGTAACTTTACCAGCAGAAAAATTACACAGTGGTTCTTGGGTAGATGGGAGTTTTAGTACATGGATTGGGGATCCTGTTAAGAATAAAGCATGGGATTTACTCACTCAAGCTAGGGAAGTTTTAGCACAACATCCGGAATCAACGGAGAAAACTAACCCCCATGTGTGGGAGGCTTTATACGCGGCTGAAGGTTCCGATTGGTTTTGGTGGTTTGGGAAAGGGCATTCTTCTAATCAGGATGCTATGTTTGATAAGCTATTTCGAGAGCATCTTTATGCGATTTATCAAGCTTTAAATGAAGTTCCACCTCAGGATATTTTTGAACCTGTGCAGGATTCTAACCTAATTTCTGTAGATTCTAATCCACAAGGTTTTATTCATCCTCAGATTAATGGTTCTAAAGATCGTCATAATTGGGAAGATGGAGGAAGAATTGAAATTGGTGGTAGTCGAGGCACAATGCACCGTAGTAGTGCGGTACAGAGGTTATTTTATGGTTGGAATGATGGAAATTTTTATCTTAGATTAGAGTTTAAGGTTGGGGTTCGAGTGGAGCGTGATTTACCCAATGAGTTGCATTTGTTTTGGTATTATCCAGGGAAGATATTATATAATAGCAAAATACATTTGTTAGATTTACCAGATGAATCACCTTTAAATTATTTGTTTCATCACCATCTAGGGATGAATTTATCTACTGATTCGATTTGGTTTCAAGAGGCAGGGGAAAATGATACTTGGTATGAAAAACAGACTAATGCTATTTTGGCGTGCGATCGTTCTTTGGAATTGGCTGTGCCTTGGGAAGATTTAGGAATGAAGTCAGGCTACAGTATTCATGTTATTGCAATTTTAGCCAATGATGGGAAGTTTTCTGCTTCTTTTCCAGAAAAAGATTTAATTATTTATCAACATCCTTAATTATGAATCAGTTTTTTTTTCAAGCAAAAATCTCGATGTAAATTTCACCATTTTATTGAGAATAAATCTATATTATTATTTTCTTGCTTAGTAAGCTAAAATAGTGATGGAGATATGTTTGCAACATTATATTGAAGAATCTATTATGACAGAACAAAGAACCCGTTCTCAGAAGCGAATCTTGCAAATACTCAAAAAATTAGATGGGGAAGTATCAGCCCAAGAATTACATCTAGAGTTACGCAATCGTGGTCAAACCATGGGATTAGCAACTGTATATCGATCCTTAGAAGCTTTAAAAAGAGAAGGAGAAGTGCAGGTAAGAGTTTTGGCTAATGGAGAATCAGTTTATACTACCATGCAAAAAGACCAACATCATCTCACCTGCGTTAATTGTGGTATTGTCATTACCCTCGATCAATGTCCTGTAAGCCATATAGAAGAGGAATTAGAAGAAACCAGAAACTTCAAGGTTTTTTATCATACTCTAGAGTTTTTTGGCTTGTGTCGCCATTGTCAATTAGCCTCCTCGAAATAAATAATCTTTTTACCTTTTTCTATTTGTTGATTGAATTTCCATTGATGGAGGAACGATTAATTTGACTTCCATTACTTATATCTGATTTATCATTACTAATAACCGATCGCATTCCTTCAATAGTAGAAATCAAACTACTAGGATCCATGAACATAACCTTGCTACTGTCGCTATTACCAATAGTTTTACCCATTTCCAAATAATTTTGTGCGAGTAAGAACTGGAGAGATTCACGAGCTTTAGGATTAGACTCTATAATTTCAGTAATAATTTTCATAGCATGGGCACTACCATGAGCTTTAAGTACTTGCTCTTGACGTTCCGCTTCAGCCTTAAGAAGAATACTTTCTTTTTCTGCCTCAGCCTCAAGAATAGCTGATTTTTTCCTAGCCTCAGCATCCAAAACCCTTGCTTCAGCCTTACCTTGAGCAGAATTAACTGCCGAATCCCGTTCACCTTCAGAAGTTAAAATAGCAGCCCGTTTCTTTCTTTCTGCTGCCATTTGTAATTCCATAGAATCTAAAACTGCTTTTGAAGGTACAATGTCTCGGATTTCCACACGAGTTACTTTCACTCCCCAAGGATCTGTGGCGATATCTAATTCTCTTAAAAGAATCTCATTAACTTCTGTCCGTGCGGTAAAAGTTTGGTCTAATTCCATTTTTCCCATTTCTGATCTTATTTGGGTTAAGACCAAATTCACGATGGCATCCTTAAGATTTTCCACTTTGTAGAATGCTTTATAAATATCAACGATTCGCCAATAGACTACAGCATCTACTGAAATACTAACATTATCTCTAGTAATACAAGATTGGGGGGGAATATCTAAAACTTTCTCTTTAATGGTATCTTTATAAACCACTTTGTCAAGATAAGGTATGAGGAAATTTAGACCAGGTTCTAGCTTTTTCTTATAACTTCCGAGACTTTCAACTAAGTACTCGTTTTTTTCATTAACAATTCTCACAGAACCTAAAACAGCAGAACCGCCAAAAATAACAAATATAAAAAATAAAAATTGTACCATGGTTTTAATTCTCTTTTAATTTATGTCTATTATGGTTGAATTTTAAAGTTTTAAGGTTTAAACAAATCATTAGAAGCTACAATTAAAGTAGTTCCTTCACGCCTTAATATATAAACCTTTTCCTTTTTTGAGATGGACATAGTTTCATCTGCACATAAAGCTCGCCAAGAATTACCCTCATAAAGAACTCTTCCTGCCTCACCTGGGGATATACTGGTAAGAGTTTCACCATATTCAGCATCAGCAAGATAAGATATTTTTCTTTTGGGAGTAAATATACGGCGAGACAAAATAACTAATGCTGTAGATAAGATAAGCCATAATGCCATTTGTGCTGTAACATTAGGAATAATTAGGGAAACAGCAGCCACTATTAAAGCACTGATACCCATCATCAATTCTACCAATACACTGGGGGAGATTAATTCTAGGATACAGAGGATAACCCCAGCAATAATCCAAAGAATAGTTAGATTCACGCTCTTAGAAATTGAACTATTTATGTACGATTATAACCCAAAACTAAAAGTTCTTGCTGATTTGGACAATGCTATTATATTATTTTTCCAAAAGTACGACATACTTGGATGAGGAGAGACAAGGAGGAGAAGGATGGACTTGGAGGACAAGGGAGATAAATTTTGGGTTAGTAATCGTGCCGGTTTTAGATAGATTTAACTCTATCATCTTTAAAGACAATTTGGTATTAGCTTAAATAATTATTAATAAATAATAAATAAACAATCATTCAGTAATCATTAATGACTAAGCTAGATGATTAAAAATTCAAACAGTTATCAGCTAGCCAATTTTGCTACATCTGAGGTGTTTACTTTCCTTAAAATTAAATGCAAAAATTGAATTAAAAGAATGCATATTTGAGAGTGCTTAAGCTGGACTGCTATATGGGAAGATATTAAAGTTACTAAACTTGCTCGATGGAGTGTCGATAGATTTAGAGAGGGAAAAAGAACACAAGATGACATTAAAAAAAGGCGATCGCGTCCGAGTCAAAGAATCGGTTATTGTATACCATAATCCAAAAAATAAAAAGAAACCTTTTGATCTAAAAGGCATGGAAGGAGAAATAGCGGAAATTATTGAGGAACCAATTACTGCTACTCTTCCTATCTTAGTGCAATTCAATCCTAAATTTAAGGCTCATCTTAAAGAAAATGAAATAGAAATTATTTCCTGATGCACTTATTATATTGAATACTAAATTGATTGGGTTAAACCTAAGTAGTAGAGGGCTTGTCAAAATGGATAGAGACATAGCCCTCCTCAATTTTTGACCAATTTCTTCATAAATTTCGACAATTTAAACAAAAAATTCTTATTAGGTAACTATTGATTCAATTATTAGTCCTTAAACTTTTTACTAATATCAATTTTTAAACATAATGATACAGTTAAACCTTATATTTTTGATAATTCTTCTTATTTTCCCATTGTCTCTATCTTTCCCCATCTATTACCACTCAATGTCTAAATAATTAAAGAAAAATGATCGATAATTCTTCCTGCTACTTAAATTAATAACCATAGCTATAATAAATTCTATTAGTAAAATAGGGAAAAAATAGATGATTCCAGCAGTATTAATCGAAAATTTACAAAAAAACTATGGCTCAGTAGAAGCCGTCAAAAATATCTCTTTTAAAGTTCAACCAGGGGAAATATTCGGATTACTCGGACCCAATGGTGCGGGAAAAACCACCACAATTCGCTGTCTTTGTACTCTAGCAAAACCAAATAGTGGTATAATAGAAGTAAGTGGAATAGATGCAATTTCAAATCCAAGAGGGGTAAGACAAAAAATCGGTTATATTGCCCAAGAAGTAGCACTAGATAAAGTCCTTACTGGTAGAGAATTATTGCAATTACAAGCAGCAATTTATCATTTGAAAAGTGATGTTGCTAAAGCTAGAATTAACCATTTGATTCAATTATTAAAACTAGAAGAATACGCTGATAAAAAAACAGGTACTTATTCAGGAGGATTGCGCAAGCGTTTGGATCTAGCGGCAGGGCTACTCCATCAACCAGAAGTATTAGTATTAGATGAGCCTTCAGTGGGTTTAGATATCGAAAGTCGTTTTATTTTATGGGATTTCTTACGATCTCTCAAAGAATCTGGAACAACAGTATTAATTACTAGTCATTATCTTGAAGAAATAGACGCAATCGCTGATCGTTTAGCAATTATTGATGGGGGAAAAGTCATAGATACTGGCACTCCTAACGAATTAAAAGACAAAATAGGCGGCGATCGAGTTACTTTAAGAATTAGGGAATTCACCCCACCAGAAGAAGCAGAAAAGGCCCAAAATCTCTTAAAATCTCTGCCATTTGTCAATGAAGCCATTATCAATAGTGCACAAGGCAATTCTCTTAATCTTATTGTTATACCACAAAGCAATCCTCTCAGTAAAATAGAAATAACCCTAGAAGAAGCAGAATTACCGATCTTCAGCATGGCACAATCTCGCCCTAGTTTAGATGATGTTTATCTAGCAGCAACCGGGCGCACTTTAATGGATGCTGAATTAGCGGCAGTGAATTCTCGGGACTTAAAAGCAGAGAAAAAACAACAAATGAAATCCAGTTAATAGGTTTATTCAGATACAAGAAATAAAAATAATTGTTTTATGAGTCAAAGTATAACACAAAAAAAGGAAGTTAAATTCCTAAATTCAACAGAATCTCAATTACAAGAAAGCCCAAGAAATCCTTCATTTTTAGGGGATTTTTCTCAAGAAACTTTAGCTTTAACTAAACGTTTATTTATACAACTACAACGTCGTCCTTCTACTTTGATAGCTGGGGTTATTCAACCCTTTATGTGGTTAATTTTATTTGGTGCATTATTCACTAATGCTCCGGAAGGACTTTTTCAAGGCATTGATTATGCGAAATTTCTTGCTCCTGGAGTAATTGTTTTTACTGCCTTTTCTGGGGCATTAAATGCTGGTTTGCCGGTGATGTTCGATCGAGAATTTGGGTTTCTCAACCGGCTTTTAGTTGCGCCTTTAGCATCAAGATTTTCCATTGTAGCAGCTTCGACTATTTATATAGTTGCTCTTACCTCAATTCAAACTTCAGTAATTATTATTGCTAGTTCTTTATTAGGAGCAAATTTACCGGGTATTTCAGGTTTAATAGCCATTGCTACTATTGTATTTTTAATTGTTTTAGGAGTTACAGGATTGAGCTTAGGTTTAGCTTTTGCTTTACCAGGGCACATCGAATTAATTGCGGTAATCTTTGTGACAAATTTACCCTTATTATTTGCCAGCACAGCCCTCGCTCCTCTCTCTTTTATGTCAGAATGGTTACAGGTGATTTCCAGTTTAAATCCCCTAACTTATGCTATCGAACCAATTCGTTATATCTATCTCAATGAATATTGGTCAATAGGCACTTCTATGATGGAAACGCCTTGGGGTACATTTAGTTTTGGTATAATCATCTTAATTTTATTGGCCTTTGATTTGTTAATCTTATGGGCAATACAACCTTTATTACGTCGTCGTTTTGCTTAAAATATCACATTTTGTAAACTTCGTTAATTTTTAGCAATTATGAATATCACAAAAAACTCATTCGCAAAATACTCCATAACTTCTACTTTTGTAGCAGCTTTAGCCATTATGGCTTCTTTTAGCCAACCAGCTTTTTCTCAAACTAATGATATCGATGAGGATGCTGTTGGATTTCCCTCTTTTAGTTCTGATGCTAGTCAGTTTCGTGGTAGTTTAAATCCTCTAGACTTGATTCATCGTTCTCGTTTGGGCAACGATCGTTCTGCGGAACAATTTCAAGAAGATTCAAACCAAAATCTTGATAATGCCGCTGATGATTTTAAACGTCAACGCCAACTATTATTGCAACAACAGCTTGAGTCTGAAGCAAATTCTAATCCTAATCAATAGTATTAATTCAAGATTTATTGTCTAATTTATTCTCCCGTCGTAGCTTTGAATATGGCGGGCTTTTTATTTCAGGTAATGTCATGGAGATAGAGATTGGGATAATGGGAGATTGGGGAGACTTGGGAGAGTGGAAGAGTGGGAGAGTGGGAGAGTGGGAGAGTGGGAGAGTGGGAGGAATGGGGAGGGGGGGGTGATGGGTTGTATCTGCTGTATCTGCCCAAAAATTTTTTTTTGCATATTTTGACTTGTCTAACCCTAAAACATGCAAATCTGCAAAAAAAAAATTTTTGGCCCTGTGTAAAAGTGGCATGTTGGGACTTAAAAATTTTTTTCACATCTCAAAAAAAACCAAAAAAACTAAG
>JANQIW010000094.1 GCA_028281945.1 Prochloraceae cyanobacterium PL24a_bin.78 | reverse complement strand
TTATATCAAGAGAGTCTTTTATCAAGAGAGTCTTTAAGCATGATAGAGTTTAAAAATCTTCAATCTAGGATAATTAACTAAAATTTATTCTCCCAATCTCCCAATCTCCCAATCTTCCATTCCTCCCATTCCCCCCATTCCTCCCAATCTCCCCATTCTTCATCTTTATCACTATTAAAGAAAAATGATATTACGCCTATCATCTTTCTCATTGATGTATATTTGAAATTAGCTTTTAGCTCAATAATTGATTACAGAAAATTACAGAAAAAAATTAATGGATAGACGAAAATTAATCAAATATTCATTGATGGGTATTGCCGGTGGAACATTGGGCGGAAGTTTACCATCAATCGTCAAAGCAGCAGGAGATAAACTTAATTGGGGTTATATCGGAGTCAATGGAGCCGAAAATTGGGGACAACTTTCCCCTAACTTTAAAGCTTGTCAATTTGGTGAACAACAATCTCCTATTAATCTTAAATCAAGTGTGACGGCAAGTGGTTTAGATGAAATCAGTATTAACTATAGACGTGCTCCACTGAGGATTATTAATAATGGTCATACTATTCAGGTAAATCATGAATCTGGTAGTACCATAACTCTTAATGGAAAAACTTTTGAATTACTTCAATTTCATTTTCATCATCCTAGCGAACATGAATTAAATAGCAATTCTTATCCAATGGAAGTTCATTTAGTCCACCAAGGAGCGAATGGAGAATTAGCAGTACTTGGTATTTTTATGGAACGAGGCTCTTCCCGTAATAATACTTTAGAATCTATTTGGTCAGCATTGCCTGAAAATGAAGGACCAGAACAAATTCGTCCGGAAATATTAATCGATCCTAGTTCTCTTCTCCCAACACAAAAGGCTTATTTCCGATACAACGGTTCCTTAACAACTCCTCCTTGTTCAGAAATAGTTAATTGGGTGGTATATAAAGAGCCAATCCAAGTATCTGATGCGCAAATAGAAAAGTTTGCTAGTGTAGTTGGAATGAATGCAAGACCAATCCAATCTATTAATCGAAGATTTCTGTTAGAATCTCCTTAAATTCTGAGAAATATTTTCCATTGAGAGATACTACTTGTCTGAAATATTCCATGACAGTTATTAAATTTAGTTTGACTAGAGGTATGGGATTGAGTTGAAACCTTAATTCCTACCACTATTGTACTTGAAAATAACTATTCTTTTATTTTCTAAAACGATAATAGAGTTAAAGGTATCCAAAACTTGCTCACTTCCACAGCCAAAACCTATCTCCCTTGTCCTGGCAAGTCTTCCCTTGTCTTCCCTATCCTTGGCGTAGCCTCTGGGTAAGCAGAAGTATGTCTATCTAATGGATAAAATGATATAATCCTGTCATCACAGGGTCAGCTTGACGGTGAGAGTGTCAAAGTAGTAAGATATATTACCTACAAAGATTTATAATTAACAAAAAAATAAGATGGTTTTACTTCAACTAAATTCAAGAATTGATCAAGCAAAAGTTTATGCCGCAGGTGCAACAATCACCAGGGTGGCACAATTAACTCTTGTTGATGGAGAAATTCCCCATCAAGTAGAAATAATCGATTTACCTTTAGCTCTAGATGATAAAACCGTAAAAGCCAAAATCGAAGCAAAATCAGAAAGTATGGCGGCAATTGCCACAGATATTCGCATAGGTTTAGCCGTACCTATACCACAAGAAATCCAAGAACCTCCCCTAGAACAAGAAATACAACAAGCTATTATCCAAGTTCAAAGTCTACAAGATACTCTAGAACTAATTAATAACGAAATCCAAGTACTTCGTTTCTTAGATATCCCCGATCGTCCTATCCCTCAAGAAGGAACAGCACCTCCACCTTCACCCATCGCAACTAGATTAGCATTAGCAAACTTTAAAGACGAACAAATCCGTACTCGTCTAAGTGAGAAGCAAAAAACTAAAGAAGAATTAAGACAAGCAGAAAACAAGTTACAAAAATTACAAGAAAAACAACGTCTTGCAAGTACAGTTAAAGAAGCAAAGCCTCATGAATTAAGAAAAAAAACCATAATAAGTTTATCTTATGAAGGAAAAAAAGAAGATTTTATCCAACAAAAAATTGTTTTAGAATACTTTATAGAAGGAGCAAGATGGACTCCAAATTACGTATGTTATCTAGATAGTATCACAAATCGAGCAGCCATCGCCATACGAGCCTTAATTTGTCAGAGTAGTGGAGAAGATTGGTCCAATGTCACTTTAGAATTATCCACAGCCTTACCCCATAGTTGGTGCGAATTACCAGAATTACCATCCATCAAAATCGGAAGAAGTCAACAAACCATTGCCAAGACAGGATGGCGTTTACCACCTACAGAAACAGAAAATTTATTTAAAGATTTTGATCAGCAAAAAGAAGCTGCAATGATGGTGTTACCAGAAAAGGATATTCCTCAACTTCAACCTCCTGAAGTGGTAAGTTTACCAGCCATTGATTTTGAAGGAGATGATACTTCTCTTGATTCAGAAATAGTTCCAGAATTTCTAGAAGATTCGGAAAATTCACAATACCCTGTAGAAGTAGCAGAACAAGATTATATCGCTATAGATGAAATATCAGCCATCGCCGAAGAATTTGCTGAGAATTTGGCTCAAAAGTCAGCCAAAAAATCAAGAAAAGCCAGAGAAAGGGGATTTTTTCCCAATCAAAAGAGTACTAGTATAGACAAAGGAAATTTTTCTTCAATACCAGCACCATCACCTCAATCATTTCCAAGAGTAGATTCCTCAAGAAATAAGCTAACACAAGGGAATATGATGGGAGCAAGAATGATTGCATCTCCAACAGCTGCTTCTATGTCCATTCCTTATGCTTCTTTTGAAAAACCAATATCTTTATCTCAGGATTTATTAACTTATAATTTAATGCGAATTTCTCCTGCTGAATCAAAAGAAAAACGAGGCAAAATCTATTTACAACAACCAGAAGAAAGATACGTTGAGTTGCTTGAGGATCAATCAGTGATTATTAAATTTAATCCTATGGTAATAGTGCGTCGTGCTATGGAAAGAGCTAAAAGTTGTTTATCACTTGAACTTCCTCCAGGAGGTATTAATGTTCGAGAATGTGCAGGTTCATTTGATTATGTTTACAATAGCGATGCCAGAGTAGATGTTCCTAGTGATGGTCAATTTCATTCTATTCCTCTAACTACTAAAGATACAGAAGTGGATCTACGTTATGTGGTGGTTCCTAGAGAAGATACTAATGTCTTTCGTATTGCTCAATTAGTTAATCCTATCAATGCTCCTCTTTTAGCAGGGCCTGTGGATATTTATGTGGATTCTGAATATATTCTTTCCAGTCAGATTGCTACTACTCCTCCTCAAGCTCAAATGGAATTGGGATTAGGGGTAGAACAAGCAATTAAAGTTGCTCGCAATACTGAGTATAAAGAAATCCGTTCTAATGACAGTTTGGTTGCTTTTAATGAGTTTCATCATCAAGTCAAAATTGAAATTGCTAATCGTTTAACTCGGGATATTTCTATTGAAGTTCGCGAAAGAATTCCCATCCCCGCTCCTGATGCTAAAGTTGATGTAGAAATTAATTCTGTTTTTCCACTTTGGCAAAAGTATCATCAACAAGAGCGCAAAGAAGCTATTGTAGGGGGATATCATTGGTTACTTGATGTGCAAGCAGGAAGAGAAACTGTTTTATCTTTGGATTACACTATTAAAACTTTTGTTGATAAAGAGTTAGTTGGTGGTAATCGTCGCGAAGGTGTTTCCATTTAGAAGTAATAAATATTAATCTATAAGTAATTGCTACATAAATTAATTAAATACGAAAAAAATCTATGGTTTTAGCTATTGATAACTCAAATGTCAATCTTCAAGAATTAACTATCCATGCTCCGGTGGTTAAAGTGACTTTATTAGAAGATCGAGCTATGGTACAACGTCGGGGCAAGGCTAATTTTACTACTGGTTTATGGCGAATTAAAGTGTCCAAGGTTACTCCGGTTTTATCTGATAAGTCTTTACGGGCTGAATTAGATGATTCTTTGGATAAAGTGAATGATGTTCGCTCTCGTCGTAGAATGCTATTGGCTAAAGAGGAACAACCAGAAGAGTTACAAGCTGCTTTGAC
The DNA here is from genome assembly GCA_028281945.1 of Prochloraceae cyanobacterium PL24a_bin.78. Lineage (GTDB taxonomy): Bacteria > Cyanobacteriota > Cyanobacteriia > Cyanobacteriales > JANQIW01 > JANQIW01. Next base: position 45,665 of record JANQIW010000094.1, on the reverse strand, counting down.
TGAATATGAAGAACTTATTCGAGAGTTTGAATACCTTAGGGAAAATCGTCTCCATCATGAATATTCTTTTGGTCAGTTTAGTAAGATTTTACTGAAGGCTTTAGAGGAAATTCCAGAAGATGCTGTTTGGGGGCAGTTGGATCCTATGAGTTGGCGATCGCAGTTTGAGACTCTTTTTCAACAATTACGTACTTTTCGAGGAGAAATCCTGAAGAATTATCATGAGCAAGAGAATTTAGCTGAAACAATTAATGGATTGATTAAGAAGATAGAGACTTTAGCTCATCCTGGTTGGATTTATACTGCTGATATTGAAGCAGATTTAACTATTACCAGTGAAGGAGAAAAAGAATTGATATTTGAATATCTAGTTCCTAATGCTCTTTGGCGGCCTGCCCATCAAGCCCGTCTTTTAATGGAAGATAATCCTACTGTTGAGTTCCGTTCTGATGCTTGTGTTTGGCAAAATACTGGGGAAGATTGGAATGATGTTGAGTTAGTATTTTCTACTGCAAGAGGCTCTTTAGGTACAGAACCTCCTTTACTGGAAGATGATGTTTTATATATTAAGGAAAAATCTAGTGAAATTGTAGTTCAAATTCGAGATGAAATAGTTCAAAATACAGGTTTGAGTGGAGATGGTTCTATTGAATTACCGGGAGTTGATGACGGTGGGGAAATTCGTAATCTTCAAGGTCATGAGAAAGCTACTATCCCTTCTGATGGATGCCCTTATCGAGTGACTCTTTTTTCTTTTTCTACTTCTGCTGAGATTGAATATGTTTTGATGCCAGAAGTTACGCCGATGGTGGTTTTGAAGACTGAGCAAGATAATAAGGCTTATCATCCTATTTTAGCGGGACCTGTGGATTTAATTCGCTCTTCGGAATTTATAGGGATGACTTCTATTTTATTTGTGGCACCAGGAGAAAGGTTTGCTTTAGGATGGGGACCGGATCCTGCTATACAAGTACAACGTACTCAAGGACAACAAAGGAAACAAAATAATTTGACTAGGTGGAATAGTGTGATAACTACTGTGAAACTTTTTCTTTCTAATCTTGGTAATGAAGTAAGAGAAATTAAAACTACTGAGAGAATTCCTGTATCGGAAATTGAGGAAGTATATGTTGAGGTTTTGACTGACCAAACTACTTATGGAATACAAGCAGATGAAAATGGTTTTTGTAATTGGGTTTTTACTCTTGAACCTTATTCTCAACTAAGAGCTACTTTGGTTTATAAGGTTGATGCTGCTCCTGAAGTGAAAGGGTTTTAATAATACTGATAAAGATGGAGTATGGGAGGAATGGGAGATGGGGAGAGTAATATCACTTTTCCAAAAGTATGATAGACTTCTGCTTACGCAGAGGCAGAAGCCAAAGGTGAAGAGGAGACAAGGAGAGGACAAGGATGGACTTGGGAGATGGGTTTTGGGTTGGGAATCAGGAGGTTTTGGATAGGTTTAAATCTATCATCATTAAAGATTTTCTTGGTATAAGGAGAATGGGAGAATGGGAGATTGGGAGGATTATATAATTTTATCTATTAGCATAGACATACTTGGATGGGGGAAAATTGATATTAGACTCTATGATTAATTTTTGGAAATTGATTAGTAAGTGAAAAGTAATTATAGCAATGGAAAATAAATAATTTCTAATAGATAACTCTCCATCGCTATAAATTTAACCAATTTTATTTCTATTTAATTAGCTTACATTGGCTAAAAGTTCTAAAAATACTCCATTAGTCCAACCAAAACCGACTTCATTAGAACAGTAACCATAGTCAATCTCTTCACAGATATCTCCTGATAAATTTTCTACATCGTATTTTTCTAATAAAGTTCCAGAACGCTCGAAATCTTTAACTAATAAATTGATAAATTTTTTCTTGATTCTTTCTGCTTCTTCTGTATAACCGTAATTTTCCATTCCTTGGATTGCTATTTGATGTAACGGTGCCCAACCAAAAGGAGCATCCCATTGGTTACCTGTATAACAGGTACTTGTTCTTAATCCTCCTGCAACTTCAAATTTGTCTAAGTTTTGTACGACTCTTTTTGCTTGTTCTGGTGAAGCAATTCCTACCCAAAGAGGATAAAATGTACTGAGATATTCGTAATGACGACGCTTACTAGTGGTAAAATTGTAGTCGAAATATAAACCTAGTTCTTCATCCCAGAGAAAATGATCGATTAATTCTTTTCTATGATTGACTCGATCAATCCAATATTCTTCAGCGTATTTATGTCCAAGGATCTTGTTGATATAGGAAAAATCTTGTTCCATTTTGATTAATAAACAATTGAGACATACAGGGGCATAATGGATCACATCAATACTAAAAGGTCCAAAACGATTGGTGGGATCTAATCCTGATTCTCGCATGGAACGATCTCCTTTATAAAAGAGATTGGTAAGACGATCGCTTGGTCTGTCATAATAAATACTAAGATCGTAATCATCAACTTCATTATGGCGATAATATTCTTTAATCCGATCGTAATGAGTTCTGCCACCTTCATCTCGTTCGGAAATAATCACTTCTGGTGCAGGCCCAAACCCTAAATCATAGTAACGAGAAAGCCCTGTCGCCTGATTAAGATGAGGAGGAACAGTCCAATAATAGTAATAACTCTGAGCAATGGGTAAGATACTGCGCAACCATTCTTTATCTTGGGTATACTCGAATAATTTAGTTACCATTGGGGTAAAAAAAGGCGGTTGGGATCGAGTTAATAAATAAGTTCGATTGGCATTAAGAATTGTTCCATAATGTTCTATTTCGTAAATATGTTGATTCATTAAGCTTTTTGCTAATTCTAATTCCCCATCATGCAATAAGCCTAAAAGAATAAAATAACTATCCCATCCATACATTTCATTAAATCTTCCTCCTGGAACTACGTAATCATCGGGAAGATATAATAATCCATGTTCTTCTATTAGCTCTACTTCTGCTGGTAATGTGCGAATTTCGATTTCTGCAAATTTCTCTTCTGTAAGAACTTCTCTAATAGATTCCTTTACTTTATCTAAATCTTCTTGAGGGGAAATGTATACTAACCATGGTTTATCTTCTTCATGATCGATTTTAGGATCTTTGGCGGCTTCAACTATGTGATTTAAAGATCTTGTCAGAGTTTTCCATGTTGCTTTTATATAATCTCTAACGGCTTGAATTTGTTCTTTTGTTGGAAAATCAATTTGATTTTGAGTTAGAATTTCTCTTTGCCGCTGGATTTGTGCTAATAAACGTTCACTAAAGCAGTGGGTTGTCCAAAATTCTGCTTCTTTTGCTTTGCTTTCAAAGTGTGGAATTTCGTCAAAACTGTCAATTTCTATAATTTGCTTGTTGGTTGTTTCTGTCATAAACTTCACTCTTTTTGATTTTTCTGAATTTTAACCTAAAGGATGAGGGATAACAAATGATGACTTTTCTGTCTATTATTGCTTAATATTACTAATTGCAGTTGTATTTTTTTATTATAGGCTTTAAAACTGAATTAATTTTTTCCTTAAATATATTTTAAAACCACAAAATAAAATATTATTTCTGGCTTGAGAAACCATAGATTGTGAATCTAGATCGAGTTATTGTGATTAATTAAACTAAATTGACTTAGAAATTTGATTAATCAAAAGTGCTGCGGGGAAATCCTGTAAAATTTTGCCAACAGGTAAACGATGGCCAGTATCAATTTCTTGATTAGTAATAGTATCTATCCAGTTATGAGATTCGGATAAATCTATATAGGTATCACCCCAAACATCTTCACCTAAAGGCTCTTGTTCCCATGATATGACGTTTGTTAGTAAACGGGGTACTACTATAATGACTGTTATTCCTTGATAATGCCGTTTTAAAGCTACCACACTATTTGCATATTTTCCCATCACTTCTAGGGGTTGATAATCTCCTTGTTGAAAGACCGAGAGATATTGTTTTCTGGCTTCTAGGGCGCGGGTAATCAAAAATAATTTCATGCGACCATCTTCTTTTGTAAGTTTGAGATCGGAGATTAAACTTTCTATCCCTGTTTGACAGCGGCGTTTAATTTCTTGTAAAAAAGATAATCTTTCGTCATAATCTACTGGTCGACGATTATCGGGATCCACTAAACTTAAATCCCACAGTTCTGTGCCTTGGTAAAAATCTGGCATTCCAGGACTTGCTATTTTTAGGAGGGTTTGGGAGAGGGAATTATACATTCCATAGGCGGCTATTCTTTTTTGAAAGATGCGGAAGTCATTAAGAAATTCATTGTCTTCTTTTTCTTCTAAGATTTGCTCGACAAATTTGATATATCCTTGTTCATATTCCGTATCATTTCTAAGCCATGCGGTATGCACTTTGGCTTCTCTTACTGCTTTGACAACATAATCTTTGATTCGCTGGACAAATTCAGGATATTCTTCTTCTTGGTAGGGATATGCTCCTAATAAATTTTGATATAAGAAATATTCATCATTGTCATCTGGAATGGTTTTGTCTTCTATGACTGTTTTAAATTCTTGGTTGATTTCTCGCCAATGGTTAATTTGTTCTTCCCATTCTCCAGGTATTTCTGAGATGACATTTAATCTTGCTCTTACGTCTTCACTTCTTTTGGTATCGTGGGTAGAGCTAGCATTCATGCTATGGGGCCATGAAGCTAATTTTTTCTGATTGAAATTATGGAATTTTTTGACAGATACGCCAAATGTTTGGGGATAACCTCCGACTTCGTTTAGTGATAGTAAACGGTTATAAGAATAGAAAAGGGTATCTTCTATTCCTTTGGCCATTAATGGGCCTGTAAATTGTTGTAAACGCATGACAAAATGCAACCATTGGGTTTTGGCTTCTTCTGTGAGAAATTCGTCATAATCTAATAGTAAAAGCTTTTCGATAAAGTTTAATTCGTTTAGTAATTGAGGTATTTCTTTACGTGCATTTTTGATGGCAATTTTGACATATTTTCCATCGCTTTCATGAATTTCATCTCGATTAATGTAGGTACAATAGATGGGAAAATGAACTAATACTTCGAGAATTGCTTTCTTTAAACCTGCTAGGGTAAAGTCTCTTCCATATCTGTAACGATCGGCATTTCTTTTTAACAATACTGCGAGATTATCGATATCTCCTACTAAATTTGTTTCGGCTATTAATCTTTTTTTGTCTATTAATACTTTATGATAATTAATTATTGAATCTGTTATTTTGTGGTAAATTTCTGTAAAATCTTTGGCATTTTTTTGCTCAGTGAATATCCCGTTTAACTGATTAAGAAAATCATATCCTGATGTTCCTTGAATTGGCCATTGGTTTGGTAATTCTTCTTCTAATTCTAGAATTTTTTCGGCAACTATATAGACATCCCCCATTTGTTCTCGGAGACGATTTAAATATTGATAGGGATCATATAATCCATCAATATGATCAATTCTTAATCCTGTTATTTTCCCTTCTTCTACTAATTTACTAATCAATTTATGAGTATTTTTAAAGACTTTTTTGTCTTCGATTCTGACGCAAATTAATTCATTTACGGTGAAGAAACGACGATAATTTAGTTCTTCTGCTCCTACTTTCCAAAATGATAATCGAAAAAATTGTTCTGATAATAATCGATCTAATAAGTCAAAGGTTTCGGGTTTTCCTACTTCTCCGTTAAAGATTTCTAAATTGCGATCAATAAATCTTTTTACTTTTTCGTTGTCATTATATAGCTCCCAAAGTAAGGATTTTACAAATAATGATTGGTCTTTTCTTTCTTTGGCTGTGCTTTCGGTGGGAATACTTTTTACTATGTATAATAAGCCCAACATTTTGATAACGTCGGGATGGGATTTTCCTAAATTTTTAGATAATCTTGTGAAGTCATGATAGAGAAAAGTAGCATAAGATTCTATTCTCAGGGGTACTTTTAATTCGTAATAATTAACTGTTAATCCTGTTGGATCGTAACTTAATTGAAGTTCTCCTTTTTCTAAACAATTGCCATAAAAATCTCCTAACATTGGGGTTAATACTTTGCTTCTCATCCCTTCGTAGGGGTATTCCCAATCAATATCAAAGTAGGGAAAATATTCTGAATCCTCGCCATGCTCTAAGATATCCATTAAATATTTATTTTGACTATTATAAGCCATATGATTAGGCACTATATCTTGTACCCATCCCATTTCTTTTTCTTGTATTTCTGAGATTAAAGTATCAAATTCTTCTTCTGTTCCTAATTCGGGATTTAATATATTAGGATCCACTACGTCATAACCGTGAGTGCTTCCCGATCGTGCTTTAAAAATTGGGGAAGCATAAATATCTGATATGCCTAATTCTGCTAGATATGATACTATTCTTTTTGCTTGTTCAAATCCAAATTCTGGGCAAAATTGAAGGCGATATGTTGCTACTGGTATTCTCATAATTTCCTCGAGTTGTTGTTTAGTTTAAACTATTTTTTGGTAGAGAACAAAACTTTCTGATTTCAATTTTAATTCGCTCTTTTCTGTTAATTTTTCTGGTAATTCTGTTCCTTTTCCTAACCATTTTTCTTGACTGGAATCTAAGATTTTTTGCCAATTTCCTTGGTGATTAAATTGATATTTAATTTCTTTTTCTTCAAAATTTAGTATGGCTATTAGTTTTTGTTGTTCATCCCAACGTTCTATAATTACTATTTTATTTTCTGGTTGGTTAATGGTTTTTGAATTTTGACGATGATTATTTTTTAAGGCAGGATGTTGTTTCCGTAATTGGATTAATTCTCGATATAAATCTAATAATACTTTATGCTTACCTTCTTGGCGCAATTCCCATTTTAAGGTACTTTCTTTTAATGCTTCTATACTAGCGGCATCTGGTGGTTCACCTGCTTGATGAAAGGCTTTAAATTCTTCTTTTCTTCCTTGTCTTACTGCTTCTATTAAGTTAGTATCTCCATGATCTATAAAGTAAAGAAATGGTGATTCTTCTCCATATTCTTCTCCCATAAATAGCATTGGAATATAGGGAGATAATAATACTGTTGCTGCTGCTAATTTTAGGGCTTCAAAGGATACTAAACTAGTTAAACGTTCCCCCAACATTCTATTACCAACTTGGTCATGATTTTGACTACAAACTACAAATTGTTTTGGGGATAAATCTCCTGCATAATTACCATGATTTCGTTTGCGATGGGGGGAATAATTCCAACTATAAGCAAATCCTTCGTTGAATACTTTGGTTAGTTGATCACATTGACCAAAATCTTCGTAGTATCCTTGTTTTTCTTTGGTTAATATTGTGTGCAAACAGTGATGAAAATCGTCGCTCCATTGAGCATGAATATTGTATCCTCCTATTTCTTTTGGTTGAATAATTCTGACATCGTTTAAATCGCTTTCTGCTATTAAATAAAAATCCCGCCCTTGTTGTTTAGAAAACTCTTCTACTTTTTCTGCCATTTCTAATAGTATATGCTTGGCTCCAAAATCATAAATGGCATGAACGGCATCTAATCTCAGAGCATCGATATGATATTCTCTCAACCAATAGAGTACATTTTCGATAAAATAGTTTCGCACTCCATAACTGTAGGCATCGTCATAATTAATGGCACTTCCCCAGGGGGTTTGATATTTATGGGTAAAGTATGGTGCAAATTCTTGAGTGTAGTTTCCTTCTGGCCCTAAGTGATTGTATACTACATCTAAAATTACTGCCATTCCTTTTTGATGACAGGCATTAACTAATTGTTTGAGTCCATCACATCCTCCATATGAGCTTTGGACTGCAAAGGGATATACTCCATCATAACCCCAGTTGCGATCCCCCGGAAATTGGGCTACTGGCATGATTTCAATGGCATTGATTCCTAATTCTATTAATTCTTCTAATCTTGGTATTATGGCTTGAAATGTACTTTCTGGGGTAAATGTCCCTACGTGCAATTCATAAATCAAATAATCTTCTAGAGGTATTCCTTTCCATTCACTATCTTGCCATTTAAAACTAGAATGATCTACTACACAAGAATATTTATGTACTCCTAGGGGTTGATAATATGATGCTGGATCTGGTCTTGATTTATTTTCTTCTAACTGATACCAATACAAAGTACCGGGCTTTATCCCTTCTAGATTTATTTTCCAGTATCCCAGTTCGTCTTTTTTCATGGGAAGAATATTCTTTTCTGGAGTAATTATTTCTAGGTTTATTTCTTCTTTTAATGGACTCCATACGATGAATTCACATTCTTTATGATTTTTGTAATTAGCACCAATTTTCATAATTTAATGATATCGTTTGCTTTTCTATAAAATCCTAACACAGATTTGTTTATATGTCAAGAAGGAAATATATTTTTCGTAATTTTAATTATTATGAAAACAATGTTAGTTAAACAAAGTCTTTTATAAAATAGAATATGGTATTTTTCTTCTTAAAATTATATAAACTCCTATGTATTGAAGTAGGAGTACATTATTGACAAAATTATTAAAAAATGTTAAGGTACAAGATTGATAATTTAAGTCAAAATCTTGAAATTTGCTTTATCTTCCTCGTTTATAAATGGGATTAAATACTAATCTTAGTGGAGAATTGGCAAAAGATAAAAAGTTTGTTATAAACAGTAATTAAAGCTATTTTGTGTAACTTGAAGCAAAAGGCACGTTAAGGAGAAAAATTATAATGTCAACCCAAGTAATAGAGAAAAGTTCAACATCTACTACTCGTAAACCAGCACCCCGTTACCGTGTTTTACTTCATAATGATGATTTTAACTCTATGGAGTATGTTGTCCAAACTTTGATGACAACGGTAAGTGGTATGACTCAACCACAAGCTGTTAATATTATGATGGAAGCACACACTAATGGACTTGCTCTTGTGATTACTTGTGCTTTGGAACCTGCTGAGTTTTATTGTGAAACTCTCAAAAATCATGGTTTAACTAGCACTATCGAACCTGATGAATAAATAAAATTAAATTCGTATACTATTTATATACTTTATTAAAGCAGGAATATTTTTGTCACCTAAATTCCATCATATATCTTTATATCAAGCTCCCGCAAGAATGGGGATTTTTGTCCTCATTTTGCTATTTATTTGGTTGCCAATGGCTACACCAATTTATTTATTATTTGGTAGCGATCCTAATTTAGTAACTATTTTAACTATGGGATTGCTATTTTTAATTTTTATATTTTTAGTCTTTTTTTGGGGAAAATATGTCTATCATCAACCTAATTTATTTAAAATATATGGTTTAAAATGGACTAAATTCAATAGAATTGCTTTCATTCGTGGCTTAAGTCTGGGATTGATTTTGACTTTTGCTTTGTTTATTTGTGAAGGTATGTTGGGTTTGTTACAGTTTCAACCTCCTTCCATGCCTCTATTCACTCTCATTTTTGAGGGTTTTCTCAGTGGTTTAGGTATCGGTTTGGCTGAAGAATTGCTTTTCCGTGGTTGGCTTTTGGATGAATTAGAACGAGATTATTCTAAAAGAAAGTCTCTTTGGTTTAATGCCGTAATTTTTGCTTTACTACATTTCATTAAGCCTATTGATGAGATTAAACGTACTTTTGTTGGCTTTCCTGGGTTGATTCTTCTGGGATTAACTCTCGTGTGGGCTAAACGAAGGTATGGTAATAATTTAGGAATTTCTATCGGCATTCATAGTGGTTTAGTCTGGGGTTATTACGTTATTAATGTGGGGGAATTAGTAGAATATTCTGGAAAAGTCCCACCTTGGATTACGGGAATCGATGGTAATCCCACCGCAGGGTTAATGGGTTTAATGTTTTTAGGAATCTTGGCTTTGTGGATGAGAAGAAATCCCAAAAATATTTCCCACCTCAAGTAAAATTAGCCTAATGTTGCATAGCCAAAGGTGACATTAAATTCACGACACCAAATGGCAACTGATTTGAAATCTTCTAAGTTAACATTATCTGGTATCTGATATGTTTGGGTTCCTCTAAAACTCTTTAAGAAAGATAGGGTAATATAATTCCCTTCAGAAATTCTGCTGGCTGGGTTTTGATCTTTATGTAAAACTACTAATAATTCTGGGCCTCTACTGGTTTGGAAATTTTCAAATTCTAAAAACTTTTTTCCACCTCTTTCTACGACTTTAACTGTGCCGGAGGTTGATTTTCTTCTGGTTACAAAGTTTGCTGTGTGAAGGGTTGAAGTAGAATATTGAGCTATTAAATTTTCTTGAGAAGTTGTGCTACTTTGAGCAACTACTAAAGGAGTAGCTGTTGTCATTAAAATTGATGTTAATCCAGTAATAATTATGTTTTTCATGAGGTTAAACTCCTTTATTTACTTGATCTATTTGCTTATTTACTAAGATAATTATCTAAACTTAGAATAATCTAGTTTAAAGATTAAAATTAGTTAAGAAACTTGGCTATGGAGTCGGTATTTATACATATTTTATAAACCTATTGAAAATTTTGTATTTAAATCGAAAACTTAATATCTCAATTCTTTAACAGTTATTCCTAATTGCTAATTACTAATAAAAAATATCGGTAATTTTTTAGCTTGATTAGATATTATATAGAGATTACCTTAATTATTATTACTTAAAGCTTGATTAATAATTATTTAAAATTTATGAAGTTTTAGTTTAAATTTACGCTCCTTTTGAAAGTTGATAATTTTGGGGGTTAGCCTTAAGAATAAATAAGTCTCCATAACGCACGACTTCACCAGTTACATCAATTGGATCTCCTACATAAGATAAAATTCTCTTGTTAACAGGTTTTTCTTCACTATCTACTAGGAAAAAATACAAGGGATCTCCACTTGAATTGTCAACTTTTAAAACAGGTGGTACACCTCCACTAATACATCGGATAGAACAATCTCGATGAGTTTTGGTATGTCCAGGTTTCATTACCCCTAAATAGCACTTGCTATCTACTATTTCTCCTGTAAGGGTAAAATTCCCTAAAGATTCTCCTTTTGGCGGAGTTAAAGTTTCATCTTGTGGTGCTTGGATAACTTCAGGTTCTACATTCCCTGGACTATAAATAACATTTAATAAAACAGCATTATCACGATAAGTAGGAGCTGCTTTTAGTTTTACCCAGTTTCCTGCCAATTTAAGTACTTCTGGACTTACAGATGCTTTCCTTGTACTAGCCATTGGATAACGAGAATAGGAATCATTATTTCCTGTATTTCCATCTCTTGGCACAAGAAGGTAAGGAATTGGTCGATCTACTACTAATCCTTCAAAGTCCATTCCTCCGACTACTTTTGAAGGGGGATACTGATAGTGAAATAAGGGAAGTATTGCTCCTAAAGCGATTACTCCTACTACTAATATAGACACAATAAATAAGATAAATCTAAAAGTTTTAGGGGGAATTTGTTTCGAGTATCCCACATAAAAGTCATCTTTTTGAAATCTTTGATTATTAGAATTTGACATGATTTTCTGATGATGTATGGTATGGTAGCTATTTTTTTTAATAAATAATCGGTTCTACTTTCGTACCTGGTTTATTGGGTAAGGCTTTGACTAAAAGTCGATCACCATTAAGTTTTAGATCAAAAGTGGGAATTTTTTCGGTAAATGGAGGTGGAGATACACCAGAATCTGGTAAATATTCGTAACCATGCCAAGGGCAAGTAATACAACCGTTAATAATTTTACCTTCACCTAATGGGCCATTTTGGTGCTGACAAACATTAGAGACAGCAGAAATTTTGCCATCATATTTGAATATGGCGACTCTTTCCCCTGAAATAGAGATAATTTTGGCTTTATTCTCTGGGATTTCATCAATTCTGCCAGCATCTACAAAGCCATCTGCATCAGGATGTAATATTTTTTTATCTTGATTCCATTCTTTAATTCCTGATATTAGATGAATCGCGACAATCCAGATTAAGCCAATGGCAACGGCAACAGTTAAAAAGGGATGTCTATTCGTTTGTAAAGCACCTAAAACTACATGACTAACCAATAATCCATAAGCTACATACACTAACATATGGAGAGTTTTCCATATAGGTGCAGTGAGATTTGCTAACCAAAAATCATGGCTAGTAGCTGCCATTAGAAATAAAATCAATAAGGCATATAAACCTAATATTTCAAAAGGAAAACGGATAAGGGAGAAAAAGTGTAAATTACTTGTCAAGAGACTAACTAAAGGATCTAAATTTCCTAATTTGTGATACCAAGCAATGGCTTTATCTGTATGGTAAAGGGCGAGGCAAAACATGGTAACTCCCATATGGCGACGATTGTAAAGCAAAGGGAGAAAACGAGGATTAATACGACTTAAAGGACCAATAGATAGAATAATATGAAGGAGAATAAAAGCAGCCGAACCATAAGCTCTAATTCTTATCCCTCGAATATCAACCTGTTCTGCGAGTTGTTGGCTAACTGTCATAAATAGCCAGATATATATGGCAACAGAACCTAAGAGAATAATATCGTAAATGATTTTTTGGCGATTCCAAAGAACCGGTTTGTAACTAACCCCCATTTTTTATCTAATTCCTCCTGAAGATTATGGTTGAGTTATGGATGCAGGAAAAGAAAAATTGGCAACTATTTCTTTATTTCCTTGGGTATAAATAAGAAGTTGTCCTTCTTCTCCTATAGCTTCTCGTGGCAAGATGAAACTTCGATGAGATTTTCCTGCTAAAATGCCTAATAAAATTGCATTATTATTAATTTCTTCTGGTATTTGATTTCCCGGATACCAATATAATAAAGGATCAAAAAGTGTTAAAGCTTGAGTTGGTGTTACTTCTAAAAGTATTGAATTTGAAGCAATATTAAAAGTTTTGACTAGTAGTTTGTATTGGTTTTTGCTAGTAATTGTTTGAGATTTAATCAGGGTTTTTTGAGGATAATTTTGAGCGGATGCTGCGCCTGAAATTGCAAATAATGATGTTGTTGAATCGTTAGCTGGTTTGTATTCTGGGCGAAAAAAAATACCTGTTATAAATATTAGTGGTAGAAGGCAAGCTAACACGATAAAACTGTAAAAATGGCTTTTTCTTTTAGAGAGAATCATGATAGTTAATCGTTAATAATTTATTGATATTTTTGATTTTTAAAAAATAAATATTTCCAATATTTATCGATTATTTACTTCCTTCTTTCAATTTTTATATAATTTGAGATAGAGAAGATAAGATAATATTATTTATTAGCTAAAATTCGATGGGCATTTCTTTCCATAGGTTTGGTTTTTCCTCTTACCCAACGAAGTGCAAATAATACCCAAAAAGCACACAATCCGGGAAGAATTAAAATGCGAAATCCTATTCCATTTATAATCCCCCAAAAACTTAACTCCCAATGTGCACTTTTATCTAGTTTTCCAACACCAAATAAAACAAATATTATGCTAAAAATTATTCCTGCAATTAAGTAAAGACGACCTAATTTTATAAGCAATTCGGCAATTGTAATAGCTATTTCTCTCATAATATTTCCTCCCTTAAAGAAACATAATTGAAGATTTTTTGATTAATTTATTTTATTTTTAAAAACTATCAATTTAATTTATACTGCTACAGTTTGTTGTGATTTACTAGACTTAGCAAAATAAATTAACCAATCTATAAATTTCTTCATTATTGGTAAATTAGTAAGCATTTCTAACCGGCTAAATCCACCAATGTTGCCAGCATTAATCTCACTAATTCGCCAATTACCGTCATTATCTCGTAAAAAATCATAGCCTAATGTATGCAATCCTAGACGACTATAAGCTTTAAAAGTATCTTCGATTGCTTCCCTTTCCAAGCTACTAATATCTGCTAAAAAACATTCACCATCTCCGCTTACATTATTAACCCAATAACCACTTTTTGAGCGACGAATATAAGCCCCATAAATTTCACCATTTACTACTACAATGCGCTTATCTCCATCAGCTACTCGATGCAAATAACGAACTAATTGAAGAGGTTGATTAGTGTTACCTTGAACATATTTTATAACCTCAGAAAAATTTTGAAAACGGCGAATTCCACTATTAAGATTATCTACTTGAAATAGATTATTTTCATACCAAATTTTAAATACTCCTCGCCCTCCACAACTATTGTATTGTTTAGCCACAATAGGATGATATTTCTCGAAAAAAGTTAAAGCATCAATCCAATTATTAGTAACCATAGTTTCGGGTATCCAACTATTAGCAACCTTCAACAAAAAATCAGGTTGAATTTGTTCAATTTTATTGCTAGGAGTATTAACAAAACGAGTATATTTTTCCCAATTACTAAGCCTTTGAAGATAATTATCAGGAAATGGTTTAAGAGTGCGACAAAAAACTAAATCAAATTCTTCCAGTAAATGCCATTGATTAGCTTTTGAATCTAAATCTAAAAAATTTTCATGACTTAGTTTTCCTGTAACGCCAGCAACTTGAATTCTATGGGAATTAGTTTCTCCATCTAAAACATATCTAGTAGGAATATGAAAGAAGTTGATTCGAGAATCTTCTGCCATTTTCCTATAAAAAATAGGAATATCAAAAGTTGGAATTGGGTATTGAGAAGGTTCGCAAATTGCTAAAAATTTCATTTTTCTTAGTTTTAATCGAAGATTTTCTTTTATAAAAAAGATTTATCTAAGAAGTAGATGCTGTAGATTCCGCTTCTTGTGAAAGTTCTATGGTTTTTTCCTTTTCCTTTGGTTTAGATTTGCCAAAAGTAGAGATGGCAACACCGATCATAATTATTATAAAAGCTATAATTTGAGTACCAGAAGGACGTTCGCCATTTAGTAATAAAGCATAAATAACCCCGAAAACTGGTGAAAATACTGTTAAACGACCTACTGTTCGAGAGTCAAGTTTCCCTAATGAAGCGTACCAAAGTATCTGCGCTAAGACGATTACAATGAAAGCATATATGCCCATAATAATCCAAAGTCGTCCAGAAACTACATCTCTAAAGTGAATTGGACCAAATAATACTATAGCAATGCAGAAAAAGACTATAGCTGATATAAAATTTCTGGTAAAGACAATTGTTCTCAAGCTACAATTATCTGAAATAACAGTTTTACCTAGTAAAGATATTAGGGCATAAACTACAGCAGAACCTAGGATAAGTAAGTCACCTCTGTTAATCTGATAGTTATTTGTCTTAAAAACAATCGCTAAAACCCCAACACCAATGAGAGAAAATCCGAACCATTCGGGAATAGATATCTTCTTTTTCAGTAATAATGCCCCTCCCAAAGCATACAAAACTGGACCAAAACGGGCTAATAAAACGGCATTAGTAACGCTTGTATCTTTAAGAGCGACAAAAATTAAACCAGATAGTAAAGTCGCTAGGCAACCGTTAAGAAAAAGCCCCCCTAAAATTTTTAAATTAAGGGATTTTAAATCCTCCAAAATATTACTAAATCCAAACCAAAATCCTACAGTTAAAGCCGCACATAAATTACCCACAAAAAGAACATTACAAAAGGAAATAGGCATTTCGATTCCACCACTCAATTCCATCCCTCTAGCAATCAAAATAGCTATGATAGCCGTGCGAAGTGCCGCTATTGCCCTGGAAAGAATAAGTAAAAATTTGGGATTGATGGTATTAATTGAAAAATTGGTCATACTAATATTTGAAATTGCAAATAGCATAATTTTTTCTATATCTCCATGTTGACATATTTTTTTGACAAACCATACCAATCCTTTTAAATTCACCCTAAAATAAAAATGGATATTAGTTATCCTCTTAAAGTAATCAATCTTGATTTATCTTCCTTAAAAGGATATTTAAGAATAATTTAATTTAGTAAAAGTAGATTTAATTTACTTATAAAGCAACTATAGTTTTTTCAAATACTGAATTTTTTCCTCTAAGATAGCTGCTTTTGAACTCCAATCTTCTGAAGCATAAGCTGAATCTTTCAGAATACGAAGAATTCTATCATACATTAATTCATGATGTCTTAAGGTAGTTTCCACATCCCCTTGAATACCAAAAACTCGATCAGAGATTTGATCTTCTGGCAGACAAAAGAAAGCTCCTCCATCTGTATATTGAATAGCTCCTTCAAACAAATCAAAAATTCTGGTATCAGCAGTGATAGAATCTGAAATAGCATCTTCATTAGAGCCGTAGACATGGAGAGTTAAAAATAATTCTTCTTTAATATTACCCATTTGATGAATTAAATCGCTATGCACAGGGAGTACATCGTTATAATTAATCCATGATTTTTCTAGGGTTTTGAGTACTTTATTTTCAAATTCATAAGAAATATGTTGGGCTTTGCCAAAATATTGAACCGCCCCCCATTCAGCATCCCCATGATCGTGAATTCCACTGAAATCTCCCGGTAGCCAAGACATTACCATAATTTCAAAATTATCACCACGATGCACCATTTTTCTGCCATAGCTATCCATGATAGGACGATCGATGCTTATCCAAGGAAACAAATCTTGTTCTGTAATTTTCGCATCAAGAATAGATTGAGCAGCATTTTCAGCCGTTAATAATTCACTTTCTTCCAAAGACATGACAAGACGTTGGATGCTTGCAGGAAGAAGGTTTAATCTAGGAAATGTGTTTTGATAATTGATAGTTTGCATGATCGATATTCTCCTTTTTTTTTAGTTTGAAATTCCTTGAAAAAGATAGTTTTTACCTATTTTAGGATTGAGATGATCTTTTAATAAATTAGATTTAACTGTTTAGACGTAAAAAATCAAAAAAAGTTCTAAGCTAATTCAGATTGATAAGGTGGAATCTCAGGTAAAATTAACTGCATAATAGCGACATCAAACCATTTTCCTCGATAAAAACCAATTTCTTTCTGAATTCCTACTAGAGAAAAACCAAATTTTTTATGAAAATCAATACTCTCTGGATTACTGGTTAAAATTTTAGCCACCACATGATGATAACCAAATTCCCTTACTTTTTGTAATATGGCTTTTTGAAGCCTAGAACCATATCCTTTATTTGTTTCACTTAAAGATAAATATAATGATGTTTCGCAACACACTCGGTATCCTAAACGATCGCTATAACGCTTAATTATTCCCCAACCAATAACCCCAATGTCATCCACTGCCCCCACGAGGATAATTTCTCTGCCATCAAATTTATCCACCATGGAGCGAATATCATCCAAAGAGCGATAGCAACAATCCATAGTGATGCCGCCTTTAGTGATGGATTCATTATAGATATCCGCGATGGCTTGAAAATCTTCTTCTAAATAGGGACGAATTTCCATTGTTTTAGTGCTAATAGATCGATTAAGATGGAGTACATTGGACATAATTACCTTACTAAAATTGTGTTACTAAAAACATAAACATTTAACTTTTCTAATCTACTGTTGATGATTGGGCACCTAAATTAGTTATTACTAAATCAAATATGAAAATTGGATAAATTTGGAATTTTATTTTCTCAGTAAATTTCAAACAAGAGTTATATCAATATCTACAATCTTAAAGATAAATTTTTTTTAAGTAAATATTAAAAATTTAATAATTTTATCGGATTTTAGAGGTAAATTTTAAGTCAATTTCCTTAAACTTTGATCATCAGTAGTTTTAATTGAAAGCTTTGTTCTCAATTTTCTCAAACCATTTTTTCAAACAGTTTTCTCAAACGGTAGTATAACATACTTGAAGTATATGTCAATATCTTAATCTAGATAAATTTTTAAGTATTTGTAAATATATTAGGTGATCACTCAATGTTATAGTAAGTATTATCTACAAATTAAGGTAACTTTATTTAGTGATGCAAACTACTCAAAATAAGCTTTCCTGGTGTAATTTTGAACCAGAAATCGAAGAATTATTACTCTTAGCCAGCGAAAATTGGGAAAATACAGATTTATCGGAAAAATATGTCAAAGAAGCTTTACTCAAATCTAACAATAATCTCGATGTTTTAGTGGGGGCATATCGTTTCTTTTTCTACAAACACCAACCTACCATCGCTTTATCCATTGCTGAGCAAGTTTTAGAAACCATCACCACAACTGAAAATTTACCCCTTGAGTGGAGCCAACTTAAGCCGATTCTCACAACTCGCAAAGATGAGTCTAACATTCGATTATACCTCAATGCCTATGCTGCTAAAAGTTTAATTCTCGCTCAGTTAGGCAAGATTGAAGAAGCCAAGATTATTAGTGAAAGGGTTAAGGAATTAGATGATAAGCGTGAATTCTGTGCTACTACTGTTTTTGATGTTATTACTAAATCCCCAGATGATGATGAATATGATGATGAGTAATCTTAAGGATTTTCTATAATTTAGGTCATTTCTTTCTATTTTTAACAAATATGAGGGATTGACATATCCCTATTTTATTCTAAATAATCTTCTAATTTTAGTAGTATTCCAGAGACATAATTAGAGATGTTATTAGATTAATACAAATAATTATAAACTTAAAACAATAAAAATAAAAAAAAACTAACAACCACGAAACAAAACTTAAAAATCAATAAAATTCGTTAAAATGAAGACAACATCGAGATAAAAAGGGAAAAACCAAATGATCGAACCCATAGGTATAGAACAACACTCCATAGTAACATCACTAGGAAAAATGGTGTATTACACCCAAGGAAAAAAACCCTGGGTAGAAGAACAAACCTCAACAGAAAATCTCCCCAACTTAGTGTTTTTACATGGTTTTGGGGGCGGCTCCTCCGCTTATGAATGGTCAAAAGTATACCCAGCCTTTGCCAGCGAATATAAAGTATTAGCACCAGACTTAATCGGTTGGGGACGATCGGCACATCCAGAGAGAAATTACGAACCAAAAGATTATATAACTATAATCAGAGAATTTCTAGAGCAAACCTGCGACGGGCCAACAATTGTAATCGCATCCTCCCTAACAGCCGCCTTAACTATCCGTTCCGCCATCGAAAGCCCTGAATTATTCAAAAGTTTAATTTTAACTACACCTTCTGGCTTATCTGACTTTGGAGAAGACTATAAAGCTAGCTTTTTTGCCAAATTAATTAGTACTCCCATCCTAGATAAATTTCTTTATCAAACCGCAATTGCCAATGCAGGATTCATTCAACAATTCCTACAAAATAGACAATTTGCCAATGGTAATCTAATTTATCCAGAAATAGTAGAAGCATATTTAGAATCAGCCTCTCAACCCAACGCAGAATATGCAGCATTATCCTTTGTCAGAGGAGATTTATGCTTTGACCTCTCCAAATATATCACTCAACTTACAACTCCCACCGCCATTATTTGGGGAGAAAAAACCCAATTTACCTCTCCCGCCATTGGTAAAAGATTAGCTACTCTCAATCCACAAGCCATTAAAATATTTGAAGAGATAGAAAATGTAGGTTTAACACCTCAACTAGAATTACCCGGAGTTACCATCGGTTTAATCCGTAAATTTTTAAAGCAATTATGTAATTTAGAAGAGAATCTTGAAGCCAATGCAGAACCAATTTTAGAAGCAATTATCGAAGAAGATATCTCAGAAAATACCACCGAAAATGGAGAAGAAAACTAAAAAAAATTATGCTAAGAAAAATATTTTTTGGATTACTTTGGCTTGGATTTATTAGCTATGCTTTTGTGCTAGCACCACCCGACGATCCCAACACTTTAGAATTAATAAAAAACTTATCTACCAGCAATTTAGAAGGCATTAATCCACTGATTATCAGTATTTTTAATTTAATGGGAATCTTGCCTATAATGTATGCTTCCTTGCTCTTTATAGACGGAAAAGGGCAAAAAATCAAAGCATGGCCATTTGCCATAGGCTCATTTGGAGTAGGAGCATTTGCTTTATTACCATATTTAGCCTTACGTCAACCTAACCCAGAATTTACAGGAGAAAAAGATATATTACTAAAGATTTTTGACTCCCGTATTACCGCAATTTTTATTGCTATTGGTGCCATAATTTTGTTCTATTTTGGCTTATCAAAAGGAGACTGGGGAGATTTTATCCAACAATGGTACACTAGCAAATTTATTCACGTTATGAGCCTAGACTTTTGCCTACTTTCACTATTATTTCCAACCTTAATTGATGACGATTTAACAAGAAGAGGAATTAGTAATAAAACCCTTTTCTTAGTGATGTCATTTATTCCATTTTTTGGTGCTTTAATTTATCTAATAGCAAGACCTCCTATAGAATCCCAACAAGAAGAAATTCAACCTACAGTTGGAATTCGGAATTCGGAATTCGGAATTCGGAAATAATAAATTTAAAAATTTCTAACAATAATAAATAATAAGTTGGAAAATTTTTAATAATTTCATGATAACATAAAAAGAGTGAAAGCAAGAATTCTAATTTCAAAAGAGTTACAAATAATATTTCAAAGGGAATCTTTAACTTTTTTAGTAATTGAAACTAGAATCTTAATAATTTCTTCTATTTCTTCTAAAAGTGTTTTGAGACGTTCTTGGTTAACAATATCTGTTGCTAATAATAGTTTTAACCAATATTTGGTTTCTCTTGCTTCTTTAAGTGCTATTTCTAATTTATGTAGAAAATCTTTTCTTGACTGACCTGATTGTGCTTCTACTGTATTTGCCCCTATAGAAGTACCACTTCTTAATAGCTGTCGAGAAAGTGTTTGAGAAACTCCTCGTTTTTCATCCAAAAAAGAGCAAAGCTTAACAATACGGACTGCAAATTGAAACGTCTGCTCTGAAATTGGAATATAATGGATTTGAGATTTGAAATCTGTCATTTCAATTTTAATCGGAAAGTTGAACTTAGAAAACTATCCTTTACTTTTAGCACATTACTTTAGCTTATAATATTAATTTTCGCGCATTTGTGATAGACTTCCTAGTTTTCAATTTAGTAAAATTTCCGTTGGCGTAGCCTTTGCGGAGCGCAAATATTCACAATTCTGAATTGTGAATTCTAAAAACGGACATCAGAAACACTACCCCGGAAATTATAATCAATCCCGTCTAACTCAATGCCAGTACCGATTTTAATCTTTTGATTACCCAAAATAGCACCACTACCAGTATCTTCACCCTCACCTTCGACAGTAATTAACATATCACTAATCAGAACAACTTCCGGTCGAGGATCAGGCAAAGCTTTCACAGTACCATCAGGTTGAGGCACACTAACAGTCCGAGGTAAAACTTGAGCATCTTTAATTTTCACACGCCCAGCGGGTTGATTACGAATAATGATATCAGCGTTACTATTAGAATCCAACTCACTAAGTAAACGATCGGGTTCTTTCACAGTCAACCCTCTAATCAAAACATCCACCTGAATAGTTTCTTTAGCACTATTTACTTGAGCAATAGATCCCGGAGCCCCCGGTACAATAAAAATACCAATAAAAACCAAAAGAATAACCAAAGCAGCACCCAAATCAAGAAGGCTGACTTTACCAAATAAACGACCTTTAGAATCTAAAATATTCATAATATTAAAAATCAAGCATAAATTCTTCTTAGTTTAAAGGTAACATAAAATCAAAATAATGGAGGCGCAAACATCAATTGAAACTAAAATCATTAACAAATTCCCTAGAAGAAAACAACAATAATTATCAAAAAAATACACCAGAAAAAACATCTTGGAAAATCGAAAATAGCGAACAACTTTATCGAATTCACGGCTGGGGAGAACCATATTTTTCTATTAATGCCGCAGGGCATATAACCGTTTCTCCATTAGGTGATCGAGGGCCAGTTTTAGACTTATTTGAGTTAGTAGAAAGCATCAAAAAAAGAAATATAGGATTACCATTATTAATCAGATTTTCTGATATTTTAGCCGATCGAATTGAACGGTTAAACTCATGTTTTGCCAAAGCAATAGCCCGCTACAAATACCCCAATATTTATCGAGGAGTTTACCCCATCAAATGCAATCAACATCGGCATTTAGTAGAAGCATTAGTAAAATATGGAAAACCCTATCAATTTGGATTAGAAGCAGGATCAAAACCCGAATTAGCCATTGCCTTAGCCACATTAAAACCAACATTAAATCCCCAAAAAGATAACTCAGAAAACCTACTAATTTGTAATGGATATAAAGACAAAGAATATATAGAAACCGCCCTATTAGCAACCAAATTAGGACACAAACCAGTTATTATTATTGAACAATTAAAAGAACTATATTTAACCATTAAAATTAGCAATCAATTAGGAATCAAACCTATCTTAGGAATCCGTGCCAAACTCAACACAAAAGGTAGTGGACATTGGGGAAATTCCACAGGAGAAAGAGCAAAATTTGGCTTAACAATTCCCCAAATATTAGAAGTAGTTAAGCAATTAAAACAAATAGAAATGTTAGAAACTCTTCAATTATTGCACTTCCATATCGGCTCTCAAATTTCCTCAATTAAAATTATTAAAGATGCCATTAGAGAAGCAGCACAAATTTATGGAGAATTAGTAAAATTAGGAGCAGCAATGAAATATCTCGACGTTGGAGGGGGATTAGGAGTAGATTATGATGGTTCAAAAACCAACTTTTATGCCTCCAAAAACTACGATATGCAGAATTATGCCAACGATATTGTTGCCGAAGTAAAAGAAGCCTGTGAAGAAAGAAAAATTGAAGCACCAGTTTTAATTAGTGAAAGCGGAAGAGCCATAGCTGCCCATCATTCAGTTTTAATTTTTGATATTCTTGGTACTAACGAACCACCCAATGAAATCCCAGCAAAACTAACAGAAAAAGAACATTTAATTATTGAAAATTTACGAGAAACATATGACTTAATTAAGGAAGAAAACTATCAGGAATCCTATCACGATGCCATTCAATTTAAACAAGAAGCACTCAGTTTATTTGGCTTTGGGTATTTAAGCATTCAAGAAAGAGCAATTGCAGAGCAATTATATTGGGCTTGTTGTCAAAAAATCTTAGAAATTAGTCAACATCAAGAATATGTACCAGACGATTTAGAAGATTTAGAAAAAATTATGGCATCTATTTATTATGTGAATCTTTCTGTCTTCCAATCAGCACCGGATTCTTGGGCGATCGATCAATTATTTCCCATTATGCCAATACACAGATTAGATGAAGAACCTACAAAAAGAGGTATTTTAGCAGATCTAACCTGTGATAGCGACGGAAAAGTAGATAAATTTATAGATTTATTAGATGTAAAAGATGTTTTAGAATTACATTCAGTAAATCAAAGGGAAGAAGATAAACAACCTTATTATTTAGGGATGTTTTTAGTAGGGGCTTATCAAGAAATTATGGGAAATTTACACAATTTATTTGGAGATACTAACGTAGTTAATATTAAAATAAACCCAAAAGGATATGATCTAGAATCTATAGTTAAAGGAGATACCATTACAGAAGTTTTAAGTTATGTCCAATACGATGCAGAAGATTTACTAGAAACTATTCGTATTTATACAGAAAAAGCTTTACAAGAAAATCAAATAACCATAGAGGAATCCCAAAAACTTTTACAAAATTATGAACAAAGCTTAAAAAGTTATACTTATTTAGTAAATCAAGAATAATATATAGATAGTAAACCAAGAAAAAATCTAGAAGCTAGGAAAAATAGCATAAAAATTATCCTAAACTTCTAAATTTCAAATAAATATATCTCTTAAGTTTCTTCCGATTGAGTACTAATAAGAGCAAGATCAATCAGATTTTCTTCACCTTGAGTTAACTGCGATCGAATATTAGGGCCAAAAAACTTTTCAATTTTCTCCTGTTTACTTTGCCAAGTATCCATAGAAATGAAAGGAGAATCAAACTCCAAAACAAGGGCATAACGATCGTCAATTTTAGATTCCTTAATACTCATTAAATCAGGTCTTTCCTCATCTGTAGGACTTAAACCAAGACGCTTTAAAGATTCATCGAGATGAGCCTCTTGCCCATAACGATAACGAGTAACATCTTTGCGAATTTGATTGAGAGTATCAGTTGCCTGTTTTTGCCGTAACTCAATAATTTCTGGTGGAGTAGGTTGGCTATAGGGAGTAGGTTTTAACTCAGCCGCCTTTAGTGCCAAACCACCCAATAAAACTGGGATTCCATAAAAAAACCCCGCCAAATTTAAAGTTGGATTATCAGTGCCGTAGGCGATAAAACCCATAACAGTTAATGCACTACCCACCGACAAGCCGATTGAAGCTAAAGAATATTTTCCGAACATTGTTAATAATTTATTTATTACTCAGTCTTACAATCTTTTCAGAAATTGCAAATCTTGTCTATAATTAATTATCTCTAGCATTTCTAAATAAAAAAATCATTCTTCTTCTAAATTCTGATCAATTTTTCCTTCAACCTGTTTTTGTTGATCTGTTTGGGGCAACATCAATGGAGTAGCTTCGTTTTTTTCTGGTAATAATAATTCAGTTAATATTTTTTCTTGAAGTCTTTTAGCTTTTGCAGAGGAAATAAATCCTAATTTCTTACTTCCCTCTAAGATTTTTAGCTTTTCTATTGCTAATTTCTTTTGTTTAGGAAATTCATTAAGTGGATTAGGTGGAATTTCTCCAATTCCTTTAATTATTTCATTTAATAAACGATGAATACCAGCACCAATCAAACTACCAATAATCATAATCATTTCAAGAGAGATATTTGGAGAAAATAAATTGGGGTAAAGTGCATAAATTAAACCAAGAAACCCACTAAATATAACAGCACCTGTTCCAAGAGATTCAATTAACTTTCTTAACTCTAACCATTCTTTAATTGACACTCAAACCCCCTAAACAACTTTTCTCATAACCTAAATTATATTCCTAAAGGCTAGAAATAATTTGTATAATTATTCAGAATCCTGTTTAGATTTTTCAAGAAACTTAATAAATTGAGAAGTTTCATCTTCATATTTTTGACGAAGGTCAACAATTAATAAAATAATTTCTAATATAATATAACACCCTAGCAAACCTAAAATGATTGGCTGAGATTTAAGTGGTTCTGTATAATTCTGGTGATAAGCCATAAAAAATAAAGTCCATATTCCAACCGCAGCAAGAATACGGGTAATAGCTAATTTAATTAAAGATAATTTATGTTCATTATCATCTGGAAAATACATATTTAAACTC
Organism: Prochloraceae cyanobacterium PL24a_bin.78; assembly: GCA_028281945.1. Taxonomy (GTDB): domain Bacteria; phylum Cyanobacteriota; class Cyanobacteriia; order Cyanobacteriales; family JANQIW01; genus JANQIW01. The sequence continues at coordinate 20,603 of JANQIW010000094.1, read as the reverse complement.
CCGCTAATTTAAAAATTAGTTTTTAAATTAAGTTTTAACTTAGTTACTGAAAGAGGAATTTTTGAATTCTGCCTTTGCAGCTTTATAATTAATTATATTATAACCTATCTCAAACTATTTTGTAATTAGCAAAACCCACTAGCACACTGTAAAAATCACAGTGTAAAAACCACTAAAAGATTCTCAAACTTTAAAAATCTTGACTAGATTAAAATAGACTAATACATTAGAAAAGATAGAAAAAATTCAGCAACAAAAAATCATGGACAAAGAAACAATTAAACAAAAAATTAAAACCATCGAAGGGAAAAGAGAATCTCTAGTGAAACTATTAGAGCGTTCTGATTTAGGTACATTACGCCTTGATGTCAATCAAGCACTAGAAGAATTAGATGAATTAGTAGATGAATTTCACCTAACCTTCCCAGAAGAAACCTCAAATTAAAAAAATATTTTATCATCTCATCAGGAGATTGAAGGCCATCTCATAAACTAAATTCTGGAGATAATGGCCTTCAAAAGCAAATCAACATGGTAAAAGCAAAACAGAAATCAAACCCAAAATGGTTATATCTTTTAGTAAGCTTCGGAATTATCCTCACCCTAGGATTCTTGTTTGTCTTGCCAATAACTCAATCTAGTAATTCTTCCCTTGATTCTTCTGTCAATGACAAAACCGAATTAAGAGGAGTGTGGATAACCAATGTAGCTAGTGGAGTATTATATGCACCTTGGGGTATTAATCGAGCCATTAACCAATTATCCCAACTTAACTTTAATACCATCTACCCTGTAGTTTGGAATCGAGGATATACCTTTTTTCCCAGCCAAGTTGCCAAACAAGCCACTGGAAATCTTCAACAACCATTACTGACTTTGACTCGTGGCAGATCTAATCTTTTGTTTGAAATGATAAAAATTAGTCATGAAAAAGGTTTAAGAGTAATTCCTTGGTTTGAATACGGGCTAAAAGCATCAGCCAGTTCTCAATTAGTAAAAAATCATCCAGATTGGCTTACTCAAACCCAAGATAATTCCACCATTGATACCTACAAAAAATCAAATTTTAATAGATTTATAATCAAATCTGTTTGGTTAAATCCCCTTCATCCAGAAGTAAAAAAATTTTTAAAAGATTTAATAGTAGAAGTCGCTACTTATTATAACATTGATGGTATTCAACTAGATGATAATTTTGCCATGCCGGTAGAGTTTGGCTACGATCCTTTCACTATTAAAATGTACCAACAAGAACATCAAAATGCCCTTCCTCCCTCAAATCCTCGCGATTCTCAATGGGTAGCTTGGCGAGCTAACAAAATTACCGAACTTTTTACAGAAATTGTTATGGCAGTTAAAGATGTAGATCCCAATATTAAAATATCTGTAGCCCCTAATCCATATGGTTTTTCATATAATGAATACCTTCAAGATTGGTTGACTTGGGTTAAAAGAGATTTAATCGAGGAATTAATTGTACAAGTATATCGAGAAGATTTAGATAGTTTTAGAAATGAATTAGATCAACAGGCAATCGAATTTGCTCGCAAGAAAATACCTGTCAGTATTGGTATTTTAGCTGGTTTATCAAATCGCCCTATTAAAATTGAACAAGTAAAACAGCAAGTAGAAATAGTTCGTGAGAGCAATTTTTATGGAGTATCATTCTTTTTTTGGGAAACATTATGGAGTTATCTAACACCTGAATCACCTCGTCAACGTAGACAAGTTTTCCGTAAGATGTTTGACATAAAAGCAAATGTATAATTTAGGAAAAAAAATAATATAAGAAAATCATGAAACAAGTCTTTAAAAAAATTATTATTTGGCTACTATGGATATTTTTAACTATTTTAGGATTTTTAGCTAGTTTACTCTTTATTGAAATAGGATTTCGCCAAGAATTACTCATATTTGAAGGTGCAATAGGAGGAGCCATTGTTGCTTTACCTCAATCCATACTAATTAGTAAATTTATTCAAAAAGGGAAATTGTGGATTTTCGTCACATTTATAGCTTGGGGTTTAATCTCAGGAAGTAAAATTGGAGCAATCGGTTGGGTTACTCCTCAAACAGATTTTCTTCTTTTTCGTTTATTCTACGGAGTAATTTTAGGCGGAATTCATGGTACTTGGATTGGATTTTGCCAATGGTTAGTGCTGAAAGAAAAAATACGTTCTTCTTGGAAATGGATTTTTACTACTGGTATCACTTGGTCTTTGGCTTTATCATCTGGTTGGCTGATTGCTGCTATTTTTCGTTCTAAAATAAATCTTTATATTGGAGAACTAGTAGGTTTAATAGTCACTTGGCTAATCGTAGGTTTAATGACAGGATTAGCATTAATTGTTTTACTTGAGAACCTCAATAATTCAAAAAAATATAAATTATCATCTTCTAGCTCTTAACGACTAAATTCAATTCCTCTTTCTTTTAATTGCCTGATGAAAAAATCTTCTAAGTTTCCACGAGTTAAATTTATACTAATTATTTTACCATTTATTTTATCAACAGTATTAATAAAATCACAAATATTTCCTTGAAGTTCTCCAGACCAATAATCATTTTCATAAGATAATTTATCCAACCAGTCTTTTAATTTATCTCCATATTCTGTTTGCACCACTACTTGATAGGAATTTGTTGTTCCCAAGATTGAATCCAAAGATCCCACACAAAGTAATTCTCCTCTAGCTAATATGGCAATGCGATCGCAAATTTTCTCAACATCTGCTAAGATATGAGAATTAAAAAAGATAGTTTTACCTTGTTTTTTTAGTAAAAGAATAATATTTCTTACTTGAAAACGTCCTATAGGATCTAAACCAGACATTGGTTCATCTAAAAATACCACATCAGGATCATTAATTAAAGCTTGAGCCATACCAATCCTTTGTACCATTCCCTTAGAATATTGTCGTAATTGTTTCTTACAGGCACTATTTTTATCTAATCCTACTAAATCTAACAGTTCATTAATCCGTTTTTTTTGGATGGATTTAGGAATTTGAAATAATCCCGCCGTAAATTCTAAGATTTCCCAACCAGTAAGAAAATTATAATAATAAGCATTTTCCGGAAGATAACCAATTCTTTGTTTGACTTTTCGATCTCCAATGGGTTTTCCCAATAAAAAAGCTTTACCAGATGTAGGACGGGTTATCCCCAATAAAATCTTTAAAAGGGTAGTTTTTCCTGCTCCATTAGGTCCTAACATCCCGAAAGTTTCTCCTTCATATACATTTAAAGAGAAATTTTTAAGAGAAGCAATTTTTCTATTCAACCAAAAGCCGCTCCGATAAACCTTGTTTAAATTTGATACTTCTACGATAGTCATTCTATTGGGGGAGTTAGTTTCCGTTGGTAAATCTGTTAGAGTATTCATCGCCTAATCTTTGTAGTTTCAAATATTTGAGAGATAATTATAAATCTTTACTTCAAGACAAAATCAGCTTAATTATAAATATTTTCAGTTGACATAATTATAGATAGGAAAAATCTAGTTTTGGGAGATAAATTATGAACTACTTGATCTTAAAATATTCAAGTATTAACTACTTGAGGAAAATCTTCTAGAAAACACTCTCAGAGTCAATGATACTGAACTCATAATCATTGCCATTCTTTCTTTTATGAGAAGCTGATAAAATAATCATTACTATGATATTGTGATTAGTTTTTATTATAACACAATCTTCATCAACTATTTTCCATAAAACTTATTTCAAATAATAAGTAAAATTACTGATCCAGCCAAACCTAGACAAAATTGCCAGAGACTATAAGATTGATGATCGAGATTTTGACATAGACGAAATTTTATGTTAAAGATAAGATTGGTTGATCAATTAATTCTAAAGAGGAGAACAATCTTGAAAAAGCTAATTTCACTTATTTTGCTAGCTTTAGCATTTGCAACATTAACTTTCACCGCTCCTGCTATGGCTGGTGATGCTGCTGCTGGAAAAGCTGTTTTTGCTGCTAACTGTAACGCTTGTCACCTTGGTGGTAAAAATGTAGTTAACCCTGCAAAAACTCTAGCTAAGGGCGATCTAGAAAAATATGGTATGGATTCTGTTGAAGCTATTGTTAAGCAAGTTACCAACGGAAAAGGTGCTATGCCTGCTTTCAAAGGTCGTTTAAAGCCTGATCAAATTGAAAATGTTGCTGCCTATGTTTTTGAGCAATCTGAAAAAGGCTGGTAAAATTTGATAAAAGCAATCAAAATTTAAGATAAATGTCCCTTACTTTTCTTATTTTCTTCTGTAGAAAGTAAGGGAAATAGTTATAGAAGTTATAAAAAATAATTACATCAAGGATCTTATGTTGTTGGTTGAGTCAAAAATACCTATTAAAATAATAATATAAGATAATAAAAATTAAATTAATTGGAGTTTTAAATAAATGGAAAAAGGAAAAATAGTGGCCATCATTACAGGAGCAATTTCTTTGTTATTAGCAATTGGTTATCTGATTTTAGTTCAATTACTAGATTTACGAGGTGAAATGATCCCCGCACCTACAAGTATATTATGGTACTTATCAATGTAGTTTCCCTAATTATATCTTCTAAGATTAGGACAAGAAAAGTTTGAAATTTATAATTTATAATCCAAGTTGACTATAACTTTGCTCCATTTAGCCCTCCACATACTCAAATCTTGGGTTACATTACAATACATACAATTAGCTATCAGGTATGAAGCATGAACTTTTTTGAACTCAATCTTGCTAAAGGTTTTGGAGTCTCAAAAAGTCTTAATCTACAAACTAATGCTATAATACCTATTTTTTACAAAAATCATCAAGTTTAAAAATCCTTAATCCCAATAATTAACAAAAATTTATTTTCCTTACTCTTTCGGCTTAAACTCTACTTAAACATTGCCTCATTATTTTTCCATCTCACCATATTATATCAAGAGATTATATCAAAAGAGTCTTTAAGGATGATAGAGTTGAAAAATCTTAAATCTAGCATAATTAACCAAAATTTATTCTCCCCATCCTTGATTTAAGTAATAAGTAATAAGTAATAAGTAATAAGTAAATAAGATGCACTTTTTTCTCCCGACTCTCCCAAGTCTTCCCATCTCCCCATTCTCCCCATTCTCCCCATTCTTCCCATTCTTCCCATTCTCCCCATCTCCCCATCTCCCCATTCTTCCCATTCTTCCCATCCTTGATTTAAGTAATAAGTAATAAGTAATAAGTAAATAAGATGCACTTTTTTCTCCCGACTCTCCCAAGTCTCCCCATCACCCCATCTCCCCATTCTCCCCATTCTTCCCATTCTTCCCATTCTTCCCATCTCCCCATCCTTGATTTAAGTAATAAGTAATAAGTAATAAGTAATAAGTAAATAAGATGCACTTTTTTTCTCCCGACTCTCCCAAGTCTTCCCAAGTCTTCCCAAATCTCAAGAAACTCCCAATCTCCCATTCTCCCAATCACCCATTCACCCAATCTCCTAATCTCCCATTCTCTATCTCTATCACTATTTAAAGAAAAATAATATAATTAACGGATATATAGCCATATTTGACAAACTACATTAAGTTTGCTATCATAATTGCTTAGATTTGTCAGAAATTATAAAAAGGAAAATAGGATCTTTATATTATTCTGATTAAATTTTTAAAACTTCATCAAACTTTAAAATGAATTTCACGAAAGATTACCTTCCCACTCCAGTGCCTCAAAATGGTATTGACACTGCTGTAAAATTAATGAAAAATGGACGAATGTTTCGCTATTATTTCACAAGAGAATTAGAAGAAAATGAGCATATAGATAATTCAGTATTGCAAGATGAATCAGTTAATGAAGTCGCTAAATTGGAATATGAGTTTAGTTTATATATTGGCTTTAAATATGTAATTGCAGTAAATTCTTGTGGTAGTGCACTCTTCTTGAGTTTGAAAGCAATAGGAGTCAAATATCAAGATAAAGTTTTAACTAATGCTTTTACTTTTACAGCAGTTCCTAGTAGTATTGTTCATGCCGGAGGGATTCCTGTTTATGTAGAATGTAATTCTCAATATATCATCGATCTTGATGATTTATCCAAGAAAATAACAGCAAATCCTGATGCCAAATATTTTATCCTCTCTCATATGCGAGGACATATCTCAGATTTGGATCGAATTAAAGAAATTTGTGATAGCAACGGTATTTATTTAATAGAAGACTGCGCTCATAGTTTGGGAGCAACATGGAATGGTAATACATCTGTAGGCTCTCATGCCAAAATAGCTTGTTTTAGTAGTCAGAGTAGTAAACTATTGAATTCTGGAGAAGGAGGATTAATTGCTACTGATGATGATAAACTAGCTGCTTATTGTATTTTAGGAGCAGGTTCTTACGAACACCTCTACAAGAAACATATTGCCCGTCCTTTTGATGATGGCTTGTTTGAATCTATCAAACCAGATGTGCCTAATTTTAGTTTGAGAATGAGCAATTTAACTGCCGCAGTTCTCAGACCACAAATTAAACTTTTAGATCAACAAATTAAAAGTTATAACGATAAATATCACCAGTTGGCCAAAATCTTAAGTCCAGTCCATCATATCGAGATCCCTGCTCCTCTGGAAAAAGTTAGTCGTGTTTCTGATAGTATGCAATTTAATCTTTGCAATCTAACTCCAACACAAATAGATGAGTTTGTTAAACGAACAAAAGAAAGAGGAATTAAAATTCAAATTTTTGGCAGGCTCGATAATGCTCGTTACTTTAAAAACTGGAAGTATTCATTTACAGAAATTCCCAATCTTGAGAAGACTGAAAAAGTAATTTCTTGTGCTTGTGACTTCAGATTGTCATTATCCTATAGCTCAGAAGATATTAATTTGATGGGTTATATTATTAAAGATGTTTTATATCAAATAGTTCGTGAAAGTTATGAAATAGATTATCCCACAGGTTTAACAGATCATTTCCAAAATCCAGATGAAATAGAACAAAAATATGATTCTTGGGCATCATTTTATGATGAAAATCACTACCAAAATGGTTGGACAATGTTACTCAATCATGTAGCTTACTCATTAATACCTTACATCAAAACTGACTCTAAAATATTAGATGTGGGTTGTGGAACTGGTATGTTAGGAAAAGAGTTATATTCATACAATTTCGAGCAAATAGAAGGTTTGGATCTTAGTAAACAATCTTTATTAATTGCCCAAGAGTTAAACATTTATCAAAACTTACATGAAGCAGAATTAGGTAAAAAGCTCGATTTTGCAAATGATAACTTTGATTGTTTAGTATCAACTGGAGTTTTTACCCGAAATCAAGTGCCTTTAAATGCTTTTGAGGAATTAATCAGGATTTTGAAACCAGGTGGTATTTTTGCTGTGGTTTTTAAAATTGAAGAGAATGGCTTTTATTACAACAAAATTAAATCCTATTGTGCCGATCATGTTTTTCAAGAATTATCTAAAGCACCTATCTGTGTATTAAAAACTTGTAGTCACGAATTAGTAATTTTGCAAAAACAATAGATTTAAACAATACTTTGAAAATTTTGAGAGTATGATCTAATACTAAATCCGGTTCTAAAAATATCTTAAAAACTAAGCAAAATTCAATATTTTCATCTTGTAAATAGTCAGATTGCCAATTCTACGTTGCTATATTTTTACGAAAAAATAAGAAAAAATATAAAAATAAAGTAGTTAAAGAAGATAAAAAATTTATTTTCTCTAACTACTTAAATTTTGGCAAAAATCAACAATTATATTTCCTCTTGTGGAATACCAATGAGCACTTTTTCTTCCTTTTTCTTGCCTTTCAATACCTTGAAAAACCAGTTACAGAAATTATCCACAAAGGTAAACATAACCGGTACTACCACTAAAGTTAAAAGAGTAGAAGTTGTAAAACCACCAATCACCGCAATAGCCATTGGGCTTCTCGTCTCACCATCAGCACCAAATTCTAAAGCAATGGGCATCATGCCTGCCACCGTAGAAATAGAAGTCATTAAAATTGGGCGCAAACGTGAAACACCGGCTTCTACCACTGCTTTAAACTGTGATTTCCCTTCGGCTATACCCACTAAAGCAAAATCCACTAATAAAATGGCATTTTTTGTAACTAATCCCATTAATAAGACAATTCCAATTAAGGCAAATAATCCTAATTCTTTCTGGGTGATTAACAATGCTAATAATGTTCCACCAATAGATAATGGTAAAGCTGTTAAAATTCCTAAAGGATAAAGGAAATTATTATACAACAATACTAAAATTGCATAAATAGACAAGATAGCAAAACCTAATGCACCTAAAAAGCGGGCGAAAATATCCCTCATGATTTCCGCATCTCCTGAGGGTTCTTCTGAAACCCCTTCCGGTAAAGGACTCATGGCAGGTAAAGCTTTTACTGCTGCAACGGCATCCCCTAAAGAAATACCTTCTAAGTTGGCTGTTAATTCTACTTGGCGAAAGCGATTAAAGCGTTGAATCTCTGCAGGCCCACTACCTAAACGAATATCTGCTACAGATGAAATTGATACTAATGAACCATCAGAAGCTGGTACTTTCAAATTTTTTAGAGTTTCAATTTGGTCACGCTGTTCTGGATTTATCTGTACTCGAATGGGAATTTGTCGATCGGGTAAATTGAATTTAGCTAAATTAAAATCATTATCCCCAATTAAAGCAAGAGATGCCGTACGGGCAATGGTTTGTACCGATACTCCTAAATCTCCTGCTCGCTCAATATCCGGCTCGATCAAGATTTCTGGTTGAACGAGATTAACACTAGAACTAACTTCCACTAAACCAGGTATTTCTCCCATTTGTCTTTCTAAAGCATTTGCGGTTTCAGTTAAGAGTTCACTATTTTCACTTTTTAAAATCAGCTCTAAATCTTTGCTACCACCGCCACCGCCTTGAGAGCGAAAACTAATTCTGGCTCCGGGAATTTTCTGTAATTCCAAGCGCATTTGGGTTTCAAATTCCTTTTGAGAAACTTCTCTTTCTTCTTCTGGCAATAAATTTACATAGATTCTTCCAGAATTTAGATCTCCTCGATCGCCTGCACTGGCAAAAACACTCTCTACTGCGGGATTGGCTTGAAAAAGTTGATTGCTTTTTTGCATAACTTCTACTATGTCGCTGAGTTTTGATCCCGGAGGTGTTTCCACTGTAAGGATACTTAAGCCTCGATCCCCACTGGCAAATAATCCTGTGGGAATATAAGGTATGAGTTGTAAGCTACCAATGAAGAAAGCAACTGCGATTAGTAATGTAGTTATTCTATTTCTTAGGGCTAATTTAATTAGAGAAGCATAGGGTTGGAAACGAGTCTTACCAGTCTTAGGATTAAATTTAGAATCTTCTTTGGAATCCTTTGGCTTTAGGAGATAGGCACTCAACATGGGTGTTGCTGTGGTGGCTACTAAAGTAGAAAACATGGTGGAAACTGCAACCGTTACCCCAAAAGGTTGGAAAAATTGACCGGGTATTCCTCCCATGAAGGCGACGGGAAGAAATACTGCCACAATAGTTGCTGTGGTAGCTACTACTGCTAAACCGATTTCGACGGCTCCATCGTATGCTGCTTGATAAGGGGTTTTCCCCATTTGCAAATGTCGATCGATGTTTTCGATCATACAAATAGCATCATCTACCAGATTTCCCACTGCTAAGGATAAGGCTAGTAATGTCATACCGTTGAGGGTATAGTCGAGAATATTCATTACTGCAAAGGTGGGAATAATAGATAGGGGTAAGGCTGCGGCTGTAATTAGGGTTACTCGCCAATCTCTTAAAAATATACCTACTGTGATGATTGTTAAGATACAACCGATGATTAGGGCATCGATGGTGGCTTTGTAGGAATTGCGGATGGAATCGGCACTGGTAAAGATAAGATTTAAATTGATATCTTCAGGTAAGGTTTTTTCTAATTCTTTAACTGCTTTGGTTACCCCTTCTTCTACTGATGCTACGCTTCTTCCTGAGCTACGCAATACTCTAAAAGCAACCACAGGGGATCCATTGAAATAAGCAGCTTGTCGAAGATCTCCAAAACTATCTTCTACTTCCCCTAAAATCTCAAGAGGGATGGTATCACCATTAGGTAAAACAATTCGATATTTTCTTAAATCTTCAACTGTTTTGGCACTGCCGATGGTACGAACATTTTGCTCTCCTCCGCCTATTTCCGATCGTCCTCCGGATAAGTTGATATTAAAGTTACGGATTTGATCGTTTACGTCTGTAGCTGTGATTTCATAAGCAAGTAAGCGACTGGGATCTAAATTTACCCGGATTTCGCGATCGACTCCTCCTTGGCGTACAATTTCAGCTACTCCCGGAACATTAAGTAATTCTCTAGAAATTCTGCGATCGACGATATCGCTTAATTCTTCCTCCGATCTTAGATCTGAGGATACAGCGTAACTCACCACATCATCTTCGGTAAATTCCAAGCGTTCGACAATAGGTTCTTCGATATCTCCTGGTAAATCTTGACGAATTTGAGCGATTTTGTTACGAACATCGTTAGTGACTTGGTTGGTATCCTGCCCTAACTCAAAATTGATGATGGTTACAGATGAGCCATCGTTTACTGTGGAACGAATTTCGTCGATATTGCCTAAACCTGCTACGGCATCTTCTATTCTTTTGGTAACTTGAGTTTCTAATTCTACAGGTCCTGCGCCTCTTTGAGTTACACTAACTCTTACTACCGGTACATCTATATTAGGGGTATCGTCTATTCCTAATCCAAGAAATGATGTATATCCTACTATACTTAGAATTAAAAAAGTAACTATTGTAAATACAGGTTTCTTAATTGAAAACGCACTTAGATGAAATGACATAATTATTATGTTTGAGAATTTTGATAATTTTTAAGTTAAAACTTTAGTTTTTCCTTGAGATTAGGATAATTTTTTATTTCAACTCTCTAAATTGGATTCTTGGATTCGATCGCCGTCTTTGAGATAAGGTGCACCTTTAACTACTACACGATCATTTTTTTGTAAACCGTTTTTTATTTCTATACGATTGTCTTTAAGAATTTCCCCCATATTTACAACTTGTTCTTTGACTGTATTATCTGGTTGAACCACAAAAACGATGGCATTATTATTAGATTGAGGTAAAACTGCCCCCATGGGAATAGTTAAAGTTTGAAATGTTTTGGTTGTAATTAGGCCTTGTAAAAACATTCCTGGCTTTAAGGAATTCACTCCAGGTAAATCTACTTTGACAGTTGCTTGACGAGATTCTTCATCAAGGGTGGGATTGATTTCTCGAATTGTGCCTAATAATTGAAGATTGGGATCGAAATCTGCTTGAATTTCTACTTTTTGTCCTGGTGCGATGGAGGATAATTGAGTTTCTGGCACTGATAATCTTAATTCTAAACGTCCATTTTCGATAATGGTAAATAGCTCTTCATTTGAACTAGTAATGTCTCCTACACGAGCTTGTCTTTGGGAAATAATCCCACTGACTGGGGAAATTACTTTAGTGTCTTGTAATTGAGCTTGGATCATTTGTACTTGGGCTTTGGCATGGGCTAATTGTGCTCTTGCTTGGCTAATTACTTCAGGACGTGGCCCTTTTTCTAATTCTTGTAGTTGTTGTTTGGCTTCTCGCAATCTTGCTTGTATTTGTCTAATGGCGGATTCTTGAATTTTTTGTTGGTTCATTACCTCATCAAGACGATCGCGTGCGATGGCTCCTTCTGCTTCCAGATTGGAATTACGCTCTACTCTTTTGTTGGCCAAATCTAAACTGGATTCTGCTTCTAAGATTTGGGCTTCTACTATGGCAACGTTTTCTTGTGCTCTGGCAATTTCTTCCTCACGGGTTCCTGCGAGCAATTCTGCTAAACGGGATTCTGCTTCTTCTTGTTGTGCTTTGGCTTGGGCTAGTTGGGCTTGAAGTACGGCATCGTTCAATTGTACTAATAATTGTCCTTGTTGAACTCGATCGCCTTCATCTACAAAGATTTGTTTTATTTGTAAACCTGTTGCTTGAGATGATACGGGAATTGATTCATAAGCTGTAACGCTACCTGTTGCTTTTAATTGACGACTAATGGGAGTGATGCTTGCTGTTGCAATAGTGACACTGGTAGATTGAGATTGGGATTGTATTTCTATTGGTGTGACTGATTGTGATTCTGTGGTTGATTCTGCTGTTGATTCTCCACTGAAAACTCTAGATACTCCTAATCCTACTGTTATTCCTAGGATTGCGCCGATCATTAAGCCACGATTTCCAGAAAACCAATTGTTTTGTTGTTTGGACTCTAATAAAGATTGGTTGGTGATTTCAGAAGATTCTATTTCTTGTTCTTCTATACTGTTTTGAATTTCCATAATTTTTCTGTTTTTGTAATTTTCCTTGGTTTCTGAATTTTTTTGTTAAGATATTTAAATTTTCTTGATACTATTTTAACTTAATTGATTAACTCCTTGACAGTGGAAATTGAAAATCCGAAACTATACTCAGTTTCAATAAAAATTTATGGTCTAGATGAAGATTACTTAGTTGTCAAGTATTTAGTATGTTTGTATTTTTGATTTCTACAATTTAGCTTTAGGGAATTTTGAATTATGAATTTTCTATTCTTCTTAGTGCTTCAATGATCTTAGTATTAGCAGCAGGAAAAGTAAAATTATCTATTTCTGCTAAGGTTACCCAGCGGATTTCTTCACATTCAAGAGGTTGAGGTTTCCCACTAATATAAGAACAATAATGTACAATTAGACTTACACTAAATTCACTATAATCATGAAATATGGTTATTAAATGTTCTTTAACTTCTATTTCTATTCCCAGTTCTTCTAAGATTTCTCTTTTTATACATTCTTCTACTGTTTCTTTTTCTTCGATTTTTCCTCCAGGAAATTCCCATAAACCTGCCATTAACCCTTTCGGTAAGCGTTTATCTATTAAAATTTCTCCTTTGGTATTACGAATTACTGCTACACCAATTCTTTTATGAGGTAAAGACATTTTTTCGTTTTTATTACTTTAAATTTTTTCTTTATATAAATTGTTAAGCTCTACCAAGAGTTTTATACATTGGTTGCCATTCATAAAAATTGGTGCAAATTTATGAGTATTGGAATATTTTAAAACGGCTTTATTAGCTTCATCTTCATAATCTGCTCCCATTTGAATTAATTTCATTGACCATTCATTGAATAATCTTTCTTCTACCTCTATAAATTCGATTATTTCTGGATTAAAATGCCTTGAATCCATTATTATCCTATTATATGTTTGAGTAATAAACTTTCTATTTCCTTCTATGGCTTGAAGAAAAGTAGAATTCCCATAACATAACATTCCAGTTAATCCTAATGCGGTGTTATTTTTTTTTGATCTATGCATTATGTCTTTAAGCTCTGAAAAGTTTAGGTTAGGAATAGCTTGACTACAATAAATCATTCTATACAAACTCATTAAATTTCTCCCCTTGAAATCATCTAGAAATTTTCATTTTGATTTTAATCTCTTATGAACTTAAGTCAATACTTTAACTCTAAAGAAGCTATTTTATTTTGATACAGCTATTGAGAAAATCTCTTGAGAAATTATGCTTGAGAAATTATGCTTGAGAAATTATGCTTGAGAAATTATGCTTGATTACCTATTAATTATTAATTATGGATGATTAATCATTTTTTATAGTATGGAATTTCCAAAATATATAAACTAACTAGATTTTATAATAGGATTAATTATTATTAGTTTGCTAAAGTTAAAGAATAATTTTTGATATCTTAAAATAAAAAGTACATGAAATACTACTACCAAAGATCTAAGATTTAGATTTAATATTTAAATTTAAAATAGCTTCAAAGGATCGTGTTTTGAGAGACAAATAGAAAACTCGATCCCCAAAAGCCAGAGGATGGCTTAAAAGTTATCTAATCTGTCTCAGAAATTGAGCTATCTAAAGATTGTAAAGAGTGTTCAAAATTCATTCTTTGTTCAGCATTGCGCAAAAAATAACCACTCATCATAGCTGAAGCTAATAAACGTCCTAAATTTTCTCTATTAGTGCTAATGCTGACACTAAAATTTTCTGAGGGTAAGTTTCCTAATAAGCCAATAATATTACGTTCCATAACTTGAAATACTTCATTGGATTGGGGTTTAGAAAGTTGGGCAACAGTATCTGGATTGAGAGACTGAACATATTTCCATAATCCATTACCTGACTCTCCTTTACCATCAAAAAAGTTTTCTGAAGAATTAGAATTAGTTTGTTGATTCACCCTTGGATTGCCTCCTAGTTAATTTGCTTTACTTGTTCAATATAGTTAGTTTAGGTTTTTTATTGATTTTCAGTAAACCTTAAATATTTTTAGCCTACTATCTTGTTAGCTAATTAATTATTTCTTCCAGTTTAACCATTGTAACTTTTTTTTTATGATTGGAAGAACCGAACCAAAAACTCGTATTCTCCGAATCTTTGTTGAAATGGTGATTCTTCCTTCCTCTATGGGTTAATTTTATTCACCCTGATATATACTCCCGGATATTTTCTTTATTTTTACGGAGTTTAGCTAAAGCTTCTCTTTCTATTTGTCTTACTCTTTCTCTACTTATTTTTAGGATCATGCCTATTTTGGATAAGGTTAAAGGTTTTCCATCTTTTAATCCAAACCTTAAGGATAGCACATCTCTTTGTTGGGTTGTTAAGTCCAACATCAAATTTTCGATATCCATCACTAAAGAAGATTGAGTGACATAATCTTCTGGAGATTCTCCTTTATCTTCTAAAAGTTCTACTAATTCTGTATCATTATTATCTCCAACTCTTAATTCTAAGGATAATGGTTGGCGAGCTTTATCTAAATACTCTCTAACTTGAGCTGGTTTTAGTTCTAGTGAAGTTGCTAGTTCTTCAACAGTTGCAGTTCTTCCTTTTTCTTGAATTATTTTTCTCTGTACTTGTTTGATTTTATTTAACTTTTCTGTGATATGAAGAGGTAGTCGAATAGTTCTACTTTTTTCAGCTATGGCACGAGTGATTGCTTGACGAATCCACCAGTAGGCGTAAGTAGAAAAGCGATAACCTTTAGTGGGATCAAATTTTTCTACCCCTCTTTGCATTCCAATGGTACCTTCTTGAATTAAATCTAATAAATCAAGATTGCGTTTTAGATATTTTTTGGCGATGGAAACTACTAAACGCAAATTTGCTTCAATCATTCTACGTTTTGCTCTTTCACCATCTCTAATTATGGAAATTAATTCAGTTTTTGTTACTTTTGCAGCTTTTGCCCATTCTTGTTGATTTGGCTCTTTTCCTAACTCTTTTTCTAATGATTTTCTTAATTCTTCTAGGTTTATTAATTGTTGTACTTGTTTAGCGTAGATAATTTCTTCTTCTTGGGTTAGAAGGGGAATGCGGCCTATATCTCTTAAATAAGAACGAATTGAATCTGTATATTTTTGTGCTGTTTTCATGGTATATGTTTTTTTTAGTAGATTTTTTAAAATGTGAGGAAGTTTAATGAATTTTTATTTTATTACATTTTGTAATTATCAGAATTATTAATTCTTTTGTTAAGGAAAACTTATTAATAATCAAGTCAAGGTTGTGAGCAAAAATTTAAAGATTGTGTAAAGTTAAGACTTAACTCCAAGGAATTTTTTCTATCTTTATCATATTAGATCTAATGCCATTTAAAAAAATTAAAATACAATTAATCATTAATAATTAACCAAAGTTACTATATCAATTTTGATATTCCAACTCTAGAAAAAAAGATGTAAATAGTTTTACTTTTGTTCCCAAAATTGGGGCAATGGAAAATTATTATTATAGTATTCGGACTTAAAGATAAGTAAAAATGATGTTTCCAACAATTTGGCTAGCAAGACATGGCCATCGTCTTGACTTTATTCATCCAGAATGGTTCAATACGGCAAAACGTCGTTATGATCCTCCTCTATCTCAACAAGGTTTACTACAAGCACAAGAGTTAGGAATTCGGCTAGAAAATGAAAATATTGGCCATATTTTTTCTTCTCCTTTTTTGCGAGGAATACAAACAGCTTACCCAGTTGCAGAAAAATTACATCTCTCTATTAAGTTAGAATCTGGATTTAGTGAATGGTTAAATCCTGAGTGGATGACTCATCATCCCCAAACTCATCCTCCTGAATTGTTAAAAAAAGAATATCCTACTATTGATTGGAATTATCAATCTTGTGTCATGCCTATATATCCAGAAGATGAAGCAACAGCAATGCAGCGCACTGTTAAAACTCTCCGGCAACTTATTTCTAATTTTTCTGAAGATATTCTGATTATAGGTCATAAAATATCAGTTGTGGCTATTACTAAAGCTTTGGTAAATGGAAATCCTATTGTGGATCCTCGTTGCTGTTGTTTAGTTAAATTAGTCTATAATGGCAATGGATGGGATTTAAAACTAAATTGTGATCTCTCCCATTTAAGTTGGAAATAAAGTAATTTAAGTTTAAATTAAATTTAGTTTAGTTAATTTAAGTTGAATTTAGTTTAAATTGAATTTAGTTTAAGTTGAAGGGTAAATTTTATTGTAAATTATGTTAGATAGAGAATATTTGCGCTCTGAATTAATAAGGTTAGATAATTTCAGCTATAAAGCATATAAAGATATTAAAGGTAGTTATGATTTTCAAGATTTTATACTGATTATTGAACGGGTACAAGGAGATCCTTTTGCTTTACCAAGTAAAATAAGAGTTAAAATACCTCAGTCTATAGCTGGTTTTCCTCAGGATTTATATCAATCTCCTAGTCGAGAAATAGCTTTAGGAGATTATCTTACTCGTGAGTTTGATAAATATGCTCGTCAGTTGAGTGCTTATCGAGGCACTGGGAAAAGTGGATTAATTACTATTACAAGTATAGGACAAGAAGTCTTAAAAAGAACTTCGGTTTCTATTGACGATAACTTTGTCGAAGCACGTTTTTTAGTGGGTTTACCCGCGCGAGGGAGAAGGATTTTAGGATACCAAGCATTATCTATGTTATGTGAAGATATTCCGGATATTGTTAATTCTAGTTTGAAATATTCTTCTTTGAATCCAGATAGGATGGAAAATCATATCAAAACTGTTGAAGATGCTGATTCTTTACGACAACAATTAAAGGAAAAAGATTTAGTGGCTTTTATAGCTAATGGGGCTATTTTACCAAGAAAAAGTGGTGTGGATAAAACTCCTTTAGAAAGTGATTCTGTTGTGCCTTTTGTTTCTCCAAAATCTTTGGAAATTGAGTTGAGTTGCCCTAATCAAGGTAAGGTTAAAGGCATGGGGATTCCATCAGGAATTACTCTCATTGTTGGGGGTGGATATCATGGCAAATCTACTTTACTTAAGGCTATAGAATTGGGTGTTTATAATCATATTCCAGGTGATGGTAGAGAATTTGTGGTGACTAATCCTACGGCTGTAAAAATTAGGGCGGAAGATGGGCGCAGTGTTGTTTCTGTCAATATCTCTCCTTTTATTAATCAGTTACCTCAAAATCTTCCTACTACTACTTTTTCTACTTCTAATGCTAGTGGCAGCACTTCTCAAGCGGCTAATATTATTGAAGCTTTGGAAATTGGTACGGAATTATTGTTATTAGATGAGGATACTTCTGCTACTAATTTTATGATTCGCGATCGTCGTATGCAGCAGTTAATCTCTAAGGATAAGGAGCCGATTACGCCATTTATTGATAAGGTAAAACAACTTTATACTGATTATGGTGTGTCTACTATTTTGGTAACAGGTGGCAGTGGGGATTATTTTGATGTGGCTGATACGGTGATTGCTATGGATAATTTTCAAGCTTTTGATGTCACTACTAAGGCTAAAGAAATTGCTAATCAATATACAAGCGATCGTTCTTTTGAAGGTGGTCAAGAGTTTGGCAAAATTACTCCGAGAATACCTTTATTAGAAAGTGTGGATCCCAGTCGTGGTAATAAGTCGGTAAAATTCAAAGTTAAAAATGTGGATGGGGTGTTTTTTGGTACAGAAGATATAGATTTAGGGGCTGTGGAACAAATTGTTTCTCCTTGTCAGTTAAGGGCTATTGCTTGTGCTCTTGTTTATATTCAAAAAAAATATCGGAGCAAGAAAGAAACTCTTTTTTCTCTGATTCAGTTGGTTATGAATGAGATTAATTCTGAGGGTTTAGATGTTTTGACGGATTTTCCTGAAGGTGATTTGGCTATATTTCGCCCCTGTGAATTAGCTGCTGCTTTTAATCGTTTACGAAGTTTGAAAGTTGATTGATTTGTGTTGATTAATTTCTATTATTAAAGAGGTTTTAAGTTGAGATTTTTTATTAAGGTTTTAAGTTATTAAATTAGAAATGAAAAGTTTTTTAAATTATGAAAAAAAAAGTATTTACCAAACAGAACAATTAACGGCTTGGTTGTTAATAATTCCTGCTTTAATTGTACTTTCTCTTGTTTTTGTTTATCCAGTTATTAGGGCTTTTTGGTTGAGCTTATTTACCCAAAATCTCCGCACTCAATTACAACCAATTTTTTCGGGTTTAGCTAATTATGAAAGAATGCTGGGTGATGGGCATTTTTGGCAAACTATTTGGAATACTACCTCTTTTACTGTTGTTAGTGTTTCTTTGGAATTACTGTTAGGTTTAGGGATTGCTTTAATTTTAAATCAATCTTTTTTTGGTAGAGGTTTAGTGCGCACTGTTGCTATTATTCCTTGGGCTTTACCTACTGCTATTATGGGTTTAACTTGGGCTTGGATGTTTAACGATCGATTTGGGGTTATCAACGATATTTTATTACGTTTGGGATTAATTGAAACAGGAATTAATTGGTTAGGAGAACCTTTTTTAGCCAATGTTGCTTTAATTATTGCTGATGTTTGGAAAACAACTCCTTTTATTAGTATTATTCTTTTGGCTGGATTACAATCAATTTCTAAAGATCTTTATGAAGCCCATGCTATTGATGGTGCCAATGCTTGGCAGAGTTTTTATCAAATTACTTTACCTCTAATTTTTCCTCAAATTTTGATATCTTTATTGTTTAGATTTGCTCAGGCTTTTGGTATTTTTGATTTGGTTCAAGTTATGACTGGTGGTGGGCCGGGTGGCGCGACGGAAATGGTTTCTATTTATATCTATGCTACTGTTAGAAGTTATTTAGATTTTGGCTATGGTGCTACTTTAATTATGGTGACTTTTTTGTTATTAATTGTTGCTGTTTTTTTGACTATTTTTTTATTGTCTAATACCAAATTTCTAAAAAGATGATAGAGTTAAACCTCTCTTTTCCCAGCTGATTCCCAACCCAAAACCTATCTCCCTTGTCCTCCTTGTACTCCTTGTCCCCCTTGTCTCCCCTTAACCATTGTATGTCATACTTTTGGAAAAACGATATAAGTTGGGGATAAATTCTCGACCAATTGATAATTGATTTATTAATTAAATTGCTAATTATTGTAACTACTTTTGCTTTTTCTTTCTAGATAAACAAACCTAGATAAACAAACAAAATTAACTAAGAATAATATCTATAAATTGATAATGATCAAAAAATTTAACGATAATCAAAATAAATTTAATTTACAACAGATAATTTTATGGATTGGCATCGCTTTATTAATCATATTTGTTTTGTTTCCAATTCTTTTACAATTGTTGACTTCTTTTAAAACTAATGAAGAAATATTTGCAGTGCCTAATGTTTATATTCCTAGTAAAATAACTTTCCAACATTATCAAGATTTGTTTATACGTCGTCCTTTTGGTCGGTATATTTTCAATAGTGCTTTTGTTTCTATTGTCTCTACTTTGTTATGTTTGGGATTGGGATCCCCTGCTGCTTATGTGTTAGCAAGGATGAGATTACCGGGGAAACAAATTATTTTGGGAATTGTTTTAATCGTTAGTTTATTTCCATATATTTTGTTGTTTTTAGGGTTGTTAGAAATGGTTAAAGCTGTTGGTTTGGGTAACAATTATTTGGCTTTAATTATTCCCTATACTGCCATTAATTTACCTCTTACTATTTTGGTAATGCGGAGTTTTTTTGAACAATTGCCTAAAGATTTGGAAGATGCAGCGAAAATTGATGGCTATAAAACTATCCCGATGTTATGGGAAATTATGTTGCCTTTGACGATTCCTGCTTTGATAACTACGGGAATTTTGACTTTTATTTTTGCTTGGAATGAGTATATTTTTGCTCTGACTTTTATTACTAGGGAAAGTCTGAAAACTCTTCCTGTGGCAATTGCTCAATTAAGTGGTTCGATTATTTTTGAAATCCCTTATGGGGCGATC
The DNA here is from genome assembly GCA_028281945.1 of Prochloraceae cyanobacterium PL24a_bin.78. Lineage (GTDB taxonomy): Bacteria > Cyanobacteriota > Cyanobacteriia > Cyanobacteriales > JANQIW01 > JANQIW01. The sequence continues at coordinate 296 of JANQIW010000094.1, read as the reverse complement.
GCAGCGGCTACTGTTTTGGGTACTTTGCCTTTGATAATTTTGGTATTGGTTTTTCAACGTCGGATTGTTAGGGGTTTAACTGCTGGTGCGGTTAAAGGGTGATGTTATTGGAGACAAGGTGAATGGGTGAATGGGTGATGGGTGATGGGGAGAGTGGCAGATGGGGAGAATGGGAGATGGGGTGAATGGGTGATGGGGAGAATGGGTGATGGGGAGAATGGGGAGAGTGGGAGATGGGGAGAGTGGGAGATGGGGTGAATGGGTGATGGGGAGAATGGGTGATGGGGAGAATGGGG